>LBQC01000028.1:29121-52599 GCA_000990565.1 Candidatus Roizmanbacteria bacterium GW2011_GWA2_35_19
GAGAAAAATTTCAATGAAAAAATTGGCTTTGAAATTGCATCATATGGCGGATATTATCATTCATTACCCAACGACATTTTAAAAATATTTATTGACAGGACCGCCGAAGTCCAAAGGGCGATGGGTTTTGAGAACGAGAAGGACCATCCAGAAGTTGCCCCATCACAGTTTGAACTAAACTATACGTACTCAGACATCTTAAATGCTGCCGATCAAATACAGATATATAAATTAGTTGCTCGTCAGATAGCCAGAAACATGGGATTAACAGCGACTTTTTTACCAAAGCCTATAATGGGCGTCAACGGAAGCGGAATGCATACAAATATCTCGATATTTAAGGGTGGTAAAAATTTATTTTTTGATAGAAATAACAAGGCGAAACTATCAAAATTGGCTTGGGATATGGTCTACCGGATTTTATATAGTGCCTCTGACATGTGTTTGATTTTAAATAGTAGTGTTAACGCTTATAGGCGACTTGATCCACATTTTGAAGCTCCCAATGAGATAAAAGTGTCAGAAACAGACAGGGGATCAATGATTAGAATTCCACTTTTTAACGAAAAATCTGCCCGGATTGAAGTCAGAAGCGTCGGGCCCGATGCTAATCCATATCTTATGATGTTGACTTTAATTAAATGTGGACTTGAAGGACAGGCGGAAAAAAAGGATAGAAATAAACGGCCGAGAGTTAGATACTTACCAGGAGATATTCAGACAGCTATATCATCATTTAAACAAAGTAATATAATGACAAAGATATTTGGTGAAAGTTTTAAAAAGAAGTACCTTGATTTAAAACAAAATGCGGCTGATCGAAGCCCGCAGTCACTTGGAATCAAGGTGAAAAACGGAGAAGTACTATATCATCATGAGGTCTATAACCAGATGATCTGGAATGACTTTTAATTTTCCTTAACTGTTACAGATTTTATTGTGACAGGATTAATCGGGGTTGATTTTTCGCCAGACCCGGGGTTTACTTTCGTTTCGACTGACGCGATTTTATCAACTACTTCAATTCCCTTAACTACTTTTCCAAAGATAATATAATTTTTTGGTAGGGGATAATCTTGGTGCATAATAAAAAATTGACTTCCATTAGTATTAGGGCCCGCGTTAGCCATCGCAATTGTTCCACGGGTATATTCGCCTTCAAATATTTCATCGTCAAATCGATATCCTGGTCCGCCAGTCCCGTCACCTTTCGGGTCGCCTCCTTGGATCATAAATCCTGATATAACCCGATGAAATATGGTTTTATCATAAAACCCCTTTTTTGCTAATGAAATAAAGTTGCTAACCGTGATTGGAGTTTTATCAACATAAAGATCTATTTTTACATCTCCCTCACTTGTATTTAAAGTCGCAGTGTATTTCTTATTTTTATTAACTAAAGAAAAAGGTAATTTAGCCGACTCTGTTTTTGTTTTAGGCATAGTATTTTCGTTCGGTTTGTTTGTAAATATAACATATAAAACTAAACCGATACAAATTATAAAAACGTAAATGATTATTTTTTTTAACATTTTAAAATTATATCATTAAACAAATGAGTAATAGATTAAAACAAATTATTTTTTTAGTTGTCATTTTAATAGCAGTCATTTCTTTACAAGTCTTTAACAGAAAAATATATCCACAAAAAGGAATTAAATATGTCCCAATAGGCGACTCATATACAATTGGTTTGGGCGTCAAGGAGGGGGAGCGATGGCCGAATATTTTAGTTGATCATCTGAAAAAAAGAGGGATAGATATATATTTAGCATCTAATCCGGCAGTCTCAGGATATACGGTCCGCGATGCAATTGAAATTGAATTTCCAATTGTTTCTAAAATAAAGCCGGATTTAGTGACAGTTTTAGTTGGAGCCAATGATAACTTCAGTCAAAGAGGAATAGAAAATTATCGTAACGATTTAAAAGAACTTCTTAATAAATTAGAATCTCTTTTAGAAAAACCAAGGAATATAGTTCTAATTACTATACCAGACCATACTAAATCGCCATCTTTTAGGGAATATCCCAAAGAAGAAGCCTTAAAATTAATTGAGGAATACAATCAGATTATAAAAGAAGAGGGAAAAAAACGTGGTCTTAAAGTTGCCGACATTTTTCCAATAAGCCAGAAGTTAATAGATGAGAATGATTTTGTCTTTGACGGTCTTCATCCTTCAGTTAAAAGCTATCAGGAATGGGAAAAGGCAATCTTTCCGATAGTTTTAGAAATTTTAAGAGTCAATTAAACATGATATCCGGAAAAATTCCAACTATTAAGATCTTATAGGGCCAAGGCGAGTATTTAAATGACTCAATTGTGCAGTGGTAACATTTTTAAAATCGTCAGGCCATTTTAGAATATTTTCACGCATTTCATTATAAAGCTCGTTATTATTTGGATCCCCACGGAGAACGATCGAGGCAATATCAAAAAGATTATCTCCATAGTTAATGTTCGGATTGAATAATCGTGTTAAATTTATCCCAGTTAATACCTCAGGAGTTTTACCTCCCTTATCTATTGCGATTAGATATTTATCAGCATCTTTGATGAGTTCTAAGGCAAAGTCTATACGACCATGCGAAAGATAAGCAGTTACTACAAAATCAAAATCTGCTTGTGACATTTGCCCTTGAAGAGATTCTATATCATTGCTTATCTCCATTGGTTCCTTGGCGAGTAGTGATGATAATACATTTCCTAATTTTTCTTGTGTTAAACCTCCTCTAGGCCTTTCCCCACTTTGATATTCATGACGGAAACCCAAGAATTGTTTCGAGCCAACCACCATATCATACATTCTTACGTATTGTCCATCTTTCATTTCAAGATTTGATGTTCGTGGTTTTTGTTTAGCTACATTACTCATAAAGAAGTTATCAAAACCTCTTAAATCAGGGAGCTCTTTTTGATTAATATTTAATTGAATTTGTGGTTCAGTTCCCATATCGCCATGAATAGTTTTTTGTAGTTCGGCAACTTTTGGTGCATTTCCGTTTTTTAAAGCTAAATAACGAAAGGCGTAATTAGGAGTACCGCCCACAGTTTCATTTAGCCTCATGTGTTTTAGTATATACTCATCTTGGTTTTATTTCAAATGTTGAGCGTGTCGATCAGGACCCATTCAGCCCTTATAATAGTTTTCCTCCCTTAAACTTTTTTATAAGAGATTCACATATATCTGATAGTGTTTTTGCCCAGTAGTCATTTATTATTTTTGTTTCACCTTCCGATAATTCCTTGTGTAAATGAACATAATTTCTAGAGTCTCTTACGACGTGTAATTTGTGAAATTCAATTTCAGAGATTATTTTATCATTGAGTGCTTTATCTAGAGCGGTCTCAAAAGTATTAGTTTTTGTGCTTTCTCTCAAAATAGCCTCAATCAAAGAGCCAAAGAGGATAATAGCTGGTTTCCACAATTTACTCTGCAAGCATTTTTTTGCGTACTGATAATCTCTTTGAAGTAGTAATCTTAGTTTTTGATTCGAAACGAAATCGAATGACCTGCTACCAGCGATCTTTCTATAGTCAACATCGATGCTTTTATATAGTTTTGTCATTCTGTTTTTTTGCCATTCACGGAATGTATCAGAAACCACCTTAGCTTCAGGGAATTTTAGTTGATAATCCTTTTTGTTCAACTTGTGTTTTACCACTAAGTGGGTAGCCATATTGGTAAACCTGTTGTGGCAAATCAAACATTCAATCTTGTTTTCCATATAATTATTTTAAATATTTTGGATTAATTAAGTTTAACGTCGTATAAAAAAAATCTAACCATTTACTGTAGTAAGTCTGGAGTAATGATTTAGGGTCAGGAACTGAATTCTTAGCTATGTCACTCAACTTGTTATGAATGTCGTCAAAAACCAACTTCTTTTCCAGGAGTAGTAAACTTTGACTACTTCCTTGCCCACCGATTGATAGAGAATTACTTATATATTCCCACTGCATATTCTTTTTCGATTGTATAACTTTTGAATTTTTTCTAACTAACTCAAAAAGTGATCCTTGTAAACCTTCCATTACATTTCTCATAATGATTGCTACTTCTTCACAAGAAGAAATCTCGGAATTCACTTTTAAATATTTATCTATTGCTTTTAAAAATTCGTTTTTTAACCTAATGCTTTTTAGCATGTTAGTAATGTCATCTACAATATTTTGTTTTTTTTGAAGAGAATAGTAATCCGAATTAAGTGAGTTAACCCATGTTGCGCTGTTACTCGAACCAAAAGCACCTCTATTAATTCTATCGAAAACTACTTCTGAAAGAGTTGCATTAGCAGCTCCAATAGTGCCTCCAACTGTAAGAGGATCAATTGATAAATTCGGAAGAACGTTTTTTATGGAGTCTTCAATTAGGCTTAATGAGTTTTCGAATTCAGGAGTATTAAAGATACTATTATTTTTATTTTCAGATTCAATTACGGATTTTTCTGCCCATTCTGTCCATTCAATATTTTTTTCTATAACAGGAACTGTTTCTACGGCATTTTTAACCTGAGTAACATAATTTTTTTGGTAATCCTTGATATTACGAATTCTCGTAATAATTTTTTTAGACATATTTAAAGATATCCTTAAAATTCCGGTTACTCCGGGATGCACGTCTTGGTTGGGGAGGGTACCGTCCATAAAGTGACACCTAAAATCACCACTTTAACTTGATTTAGTATAACAAAGTCTACTTAAATGGGGTATATGAAAAGATTTAAATGTCCCCATTGTTTAACCACGGAGTTTGTAATAAGAAAAGCAAAGAGAGGTAGATCAATTAGATATTTCTGTAAAAAATGTCACAAGTATTTTTCAATTAATACTTACTGGATTGATAAAAAATCAATTCTGAATGACCATCTTGACGGACTGTCTTTTAGAAAGCTAGCTGTTAAATACAAAATATCTAAATCCAAAGCATGGGAAATATGTCAAGAAGAATTGAAAAAACTACCCAATAATAATCAATTCACTTTTAACTACTGTGATCGTTTTTCCAAGATATTCTTGTTTGACGGGAAATATTTTAATGTAGCCTCTGAAAAATATAACTGGGTGCTTCTTTGGGGAGTTGATTACTTTAGACATGATATCCCGGTATTTACAGTTGCACCATCTGAAAACTATCAATCATGGGCAAAATGCCTGTCGTATTTCAGAATATTAAACTGTCAACCGCAGTTGGTAGTCTGCGATGATAATATTAACTTAAAAATGGCGGCTCGTAGTCGTTTCCCCGGCTGTAAGATTCAAACTTGTTACAATCACTTTAAGGAAAATATCAGGAGAGACCTTCACGTTAGATCTGACCAAGGGAAACAATATAAAGATTTTATGAGACGGATTGAATCAATCCTTAACTCTTCAAACAAACTATCTGATGAAAATTTTAATAACTGGCTGTGGATTCTTTATCGTGACTTTAGTAATGATCCGTTATGTTTACAAATACTAACTAATATAGAAAAGTACAAAGCAGAGCTTTTGGCATATCGAGGAATTCCTCAAGCTCCCGTTACCACAAATCTCATAGAAGGTTTAAATGGACATATCGAGGCACGGCTTCAATCATTGAGGTCTTTTCAAACAATTGAATACGCTCGTCTATGGTTTAATGGATATATTCTTAAAAGAAGATTTTCTAAATTTACTGATTGTAGGGGTAAATTTCGCTTTATGAAAGGAAAATCAGGGCTTATGATGACCAAAAAGCAAGGGATTGATATACCAAGATATTTTTAACGGCTAGGTGCCGTTTTGTGGACGCTACTTTTTGTGGACGCTACTGTTGGGGAGCTAGGATTTGAACCTAGAGTCGCGCAGATCCAAAGTCTGGCGTGTTACCGTTACACCACTCCCCAAATTTAAATTCTCCTTTTCAAATAAGCTCTTCCGAAACCTGTCTTTAATTGTTTTTCTCTTCTTATTGCTTTTTCCTTAGATAAACATCCTTCGAAATAAACAAGCTTAAATGGTTTTCTTGATTTTGTACTTTCTACTAATCCCTTATTATGCTGATCTAATCTCTTTTTAAGATCAATTGTCCAACCGACATATAACTTATGGTCAACTTTACTTTTCAAAACATATGTAAAAAAATACATATTTACCATTATACCTGCCCGCAATGCTACGCATAGCGTTGCAGGCGGGCCACTCCCCATATAAATGAATCAATAATACCAATAAACAAATAAACCAATAAAGAAATAAAAGAACAGGTATATTTTACCAAAAAAAGGTCAGAATTAGTTTGATATAATCATGTCTATATGAACGATATTATTGAGTGTCCACATTGTCATAAAAAATTTCCAGTTGAAGAGGCTTTAAGACATAAAATAAGAGAGGAGTTTGAGCGTGAGCAAAAACCATTGATGTGGAAAAAAGCCTTAGCCGCCGCTGATGAAAGAATAAGAGGACAAATTACCCAAGATATGAAGTTATTGAAAGATCAATTAGAAGAAGAAGTAAAAAAAAGGGAAGAATCACAAAGAAATGAACTGGCTCTAAGGAAAGAAAGAATTAAATTTGAAGAAGATAAAAAAGAATTTGAATTAACCAGTCAAAGAAAGCTTGATGAGGAAAGAAAAAAAATTAGCGAAGAATCATATAAAAAGGCTATCGAAGAAAATCGTTTAAAAGAGGTAGAATATCAAAATAAAGAGAAAGATTACTTAAAGAAAATTGAAGAGCTAAATCGTCAAATGAAACAGGGCTCACAACAAACGCAAGGTGAAATATTAGAGTTGGAGATTGAAAATATCTTAAAAAGAGAATTTCCTTATGACGAAGTTAAAGAAGTCCCAAAAGGCATTAAGGGCGCAGATATTCAACATATTGTTAAAAATAATTATGGAAAAATTATCGGGTCAATTGTTTGGGAATCAAAAAGAACCAAGGCTTGGAGCGACATTTGGATTAACAAACTAAAACAAGACCAACGTGCTGTTAATGCGGATTTAGCCGTTATTGTTACCCAGGTTTTACCTGAGGGTACAAAGAATTTTTCTATTAAAAATGAGGTTTGGATAAGTAATTATGATTCAATTTTAGGATTAGCAACTTTATTAAGAGATTCTTTAATAAAAATCGCCACGGTTCGGCTTTCAGAAACTAACAAACAAGATAAAAAAGAAATTCTTTGGAATTATTTAACAGGAATAGAATTTAAAAACAGGATGGATGCAATTGCCGATGTGTATCATCAAATGCAAGAAGAAATGGAGATAGAAAAACGCTGGTTTACTAAAAAATGGGCCAAACAGGAGAGGAATATTCGTCAAGTAATTGATAGTATATCTGGAATGGATGGAGACTTAAAAGGAATTACAGGTAAATCACTTACTGACCCTGAAGATTTAATAAAATTAGAATCTGTAAATAAAGATTTAAATGAAAAAACTTGATGATTTTTTTCTTGCAATCTCGAGAGTAATCATATTTCTTCCGATAATTATCATTCTTTTCGGGATAATTACAAAAAGTGGTCAGGTTGCAAGGAATATAAAAATTGAAATTACCCCAACTCCAACAATCGCATTAAATAAACAAACTATAAATCTTAAAGGTCCCTTTCACTGCATATATAAAAACCAAGAAGCAGATTTTGAAGTATTTATAAAAGATTACAAAGTGTATGCAACCGTTGTGACTTCTAAAGACAAGAAAGATGAATTTCATTTCGACGGAGATTGTATTTATGTAAATAAGGTAAAAAAAACATGCAATATAAAACCATATATCTCGGTCATCGAAACAATGTTGGGATCGGGGAATATCAATCTTCAGAGCTTACCCAGTAAAGAATTGAAGTCGATCAACGTTCAGGAATTCTTGAAAGGATGCAAAAAAGAAGCAATTTCTGAAAGCATCTTTAAATTGTCTAATTGACCTAATTACCCTAATTTCTAGAAAATCCCAATTTGGAATTTGGAGCTTATTTAGGTTAATTAGACTAATTAGTACTTAGAACTTGAATAAAAATGCCCTGGCTATGATCTACTTTTCCCCTCGCGAATAGCGAGAAGTATCATCGACGCTGACTCGTTTCACTTCCTTGTTCGGGATGGGAAAGGGTGGTCCTACTGCAAGTATCCAAACATCAAATTTGAAACCCATGAGCCAGGGGAAAAAATAATCCTTCTTCTTAGAGCTCATCCTTTTACTCAAATTTATTGGGTTTTTAATTCAATATTATTACTTATATTACTTTTATCTATTAATTTTGTGGTTTCATCGGTATTAACTATGGCCCAAGTATTTATAGTTAATTGTTTTGGACTAGTTTTTATAGCAAGTTATCTTTGGTTTAGTTTTTTAAATTGGTATTTCAATGTCGGAATTGTAACCACTCGTCGTATTATTGATATTGATTTTTCAAATATTTTATATAAACAAATAACAGTTGCAAGGCTTGACAGGATTGAAGATATTACTAGTAAATCTGGCGGATATTTTGAGGCATTTTTTGATTATGGCACAATATTTATCCAAACAGCAGGGACAGAGCAATTCATAGAATTCCCGGATATTTCTTATCCATCAGACGCAATTCGCGAAATTAATAAGTTATTAACCCGAAAACATGGACCTTAACCAATTATCAAGTTTTTTGAATGGTCAGCAGTTGACCAATATTGCATTTAAAATAATCACTGTCTTTTTGGCCCTTTTCTATTTAGTTTACTCGCTTATCCTTAACAAACAAATGCACCTTATGAATAAGACACTTGAAGATAGATTGACTCAATTCATATTTTTTGTTTGTTCAATTCAAATCACCGTCGCCTTGATACTATTGATATTTACCATATTTTTGTAATTATTAGCATATGTACAAGTCTGCTTTTTACATTGGGGAAGAGAAAGAGAATAGTTATAAAGGTGTTGTTGCTGAGGATAACCTGTTTTTGGTAGTTGAAATTGAAGAGGGAACGTCTACGGTTTTGGGACGTGAATTTACAAAATATTTAAAGGGAAAAATTTTAGAAAACTTACCTAATAAATTATCAGAGCTAGATGGCTTGATTAGCAATTCAATCAAAGAAAAAAATCTCCCCCCCACTCTCTCCATGTCAGTCGGATTAATTAATAATGGAATTCTATATTTAAAGACGGTCGGCGGAGGGCGGATTATTATCAAAAGAAAAGATAAGGTTGTTACGCTTTTACAAGGAGATAATTCTGCCTCAGGATATTTTGAGCCAGATGATATATATGTTTTTACAATGGGTAAGTTTATTGAGACACTTGGTGGAGACATCGAATTCAAAAATATATTTGATCATAAAGATCCGATAAAGATTGTAGAAGATATAACTCCAATTTTAAAATCTAAAGACGATTCAAATCTAGTCGCGCTTTTTATTGGTATTTCTCCGGTTGATCTACCAGTTGAGGTAGGAGAGTTTAAAGAGTCAGAAAATATTTATTCAAAACTTACGGAATATTACAATTCTTTAAAAGTCTCATCATACGGAAATAAGAAAAGGACACTAACTTTTATCACAGTTTTTATAATTTTTATTATCTTTATTTGGAGCGTTGTTTTAGGTTATGGGAGAAGGACCACAAAGGAGGCGACTACATCTATTTCATCAGCAAAAAGTCTGATCGCTCAGAAATTGACAACCGCTGAAGAGGTCGCCTTTCTTAATTTAAGTAGAGCCCAAGTTTTGCTGACTGAGAGCAGAGAGGCGCTAACCGATTTACAGAAAAAATACCCAAAAAATAATGGAGTCGCAGAAATTAAGGAGATGATTGATACAACTGAAAATAAAATTCTCAAAAAGGAAGACAGAAAATTCAGCGAATTTTTTGACCTTGCTGTTGAAGATAAAAAAGCCGGTGGTAGTCAGTTATATTTAAATGAAGAAAGTCTTTATATACTTGATAAAAATCAGGGGGTACTTTATAACTTATCCCTTGAAAAAAAATCACTCACAAAAGATTCAATTAAAGAATTAAAGTCAGCTGACTTAATCGGAAGCTATGAAGATGATCGATACTTTTATGTGAAAGGCATCGGAATTTTTACAATCACAAGTGATGGTAAAGCAAAAAAAATAGTTGAGCAAGATAAAAAATGGGGGGAAATTACAGACATGGCACTTTTTAACGCAAATATATATTTAATGGACAAGGGGAATGATGAAATATATAAATATGTGAAGATAGAGGAGGGCTTTGGTGGGGGAGCGTCTTATTTTGCATCCGGTCAATCGGTCGATTTATCCACTTTCAATTCACTCATGATTGACTCATCCATCTTTATTGGAGGAGGTAATAATATTTTTAAATTTACATCAGGCCTCCGTGACGGGTTTTCAATGAGCCTGCCTGGCGACGATGTCAATCTCAATAAAATTTTTACTTCAAAAGATTTAAATAGTATATATGGATGGGATAAGAATCGGGGATCAGTTTACGTCATGTCAAAGACTGGCGAGTTTGAGCGTCAGATTGACTCTACTATTTTAAGTAAAGCGGCCGACCTTGTTGTTTATAAAGACAATATTTATGTATTAAGTGGGAGTAAGATATTTAAAATCAATTAGACAGTGGCGGGTAGAAGATGGTGGATGGTATTTAGACGGTGGTAGATAGAGGATAGATGATGGTGTCTAGGGGGTAGAAGGTAGAGAATAGAGTAATGAAATCTACTCTCAATCATCCATCATCAAAAAACTATCTTCTACAATCTACCTACCATCGTCAAAATAATTATGATTAGATCATTTAGGGACTTAGAAATTTATAATGTATCTTTCAACTTAATGATAATTATTCATAAGGAAGTGATCAAGTTCCCTCTGATAGAAAAAAATGATTTAATCTCTCAGATGAGAAGAGCTTCAAAATCAATACCAGTAAATATCGCAGAAGGCTGGGCTAAACGAGTACATGAAAAAGAATTTAAAAAGCACTTGGGCTCGGCTCTAGGCTCAGCCAATGAAATGGAAGTACACTTAGAGACTGCCAAAGCACTTAATTATTTAAATAAAAGTATGAGTGATAATTTGATTATTAAGTATCAAAGGCTGGGAGGTAAAATATCCAACTTGATAAAAAGATGGAAAACATAAATCTACCCTCAAGCATCTACTCTCAAAATACTACGCTCTATTATCTATCCGCTACCGTCAAAGTGGTAAGTTGGACGATAGTAGGTGGAAGATGGATGGTGGTATTTAGATAATGGTGGGTAGATGATGGAAAAAACGAAAAAAATCTACCCTCAAGCATCTACTCTCAAAATACTACGCTCTATTATCTATCCGCTACCGTCTAGATTTTTAAGCGTTTTTTCAGTTCTTCTTGACATCCACGGACTTTTTCTTATATATTGATAGTATTGTTAATAGAATTATGCAAACACAGCTAAAGTAGGAAGTATGCCAAAAGCTGGCGCAGTCTTATGTACATCACCGTTTAATAAATATAGAGCAGATGGCAAATTAGAAGGAGTCCAGTCTTTAGAAGCTAATGCATGTGAAAAACGATACCTTAAAGGTTCAGACGGTCTAGTCAAAGGAGTAAATACAGGTAGGTATTGTGCAGCGACGAATAGTTTTTTATTGGACGATAATTCAACAACTGGATCGCAAGTTGTGGCATGTGAAGCACCATGTATGTATGGGTCTGACTCCGTCACTCCTCTTCAAGATGATGTAAATGCTGACTTGCCAGCAAAAAGTAATAAATATCAACCAAATTTATATAGGTATGTTGGAAACGATACTATTGATCTAAATTGTATTTACTATGCAAGAAATAACACAGACATGAAATCTTATGTTGGATATAAGTGTAATTTTGCTAAACCTGTCAAAAAAGGAGATTTTTATTACGTAGCCGGACAGGTGAAAGACACCGTAAATTGTAAAAATTTTGTTATGCCAAGTTGTAATTATCTCGGTAAGAAAGTGAAATATTTAGATGATGCGACTTTAACAAATAACGATTATTATATGAACATAGAAGAAGCGAAAGTTGGAGAAGGAGGGGAATATCAATTAAAGCAAAAATTAGCAACAGATATTACTCTGGATTATGCTTGTGTGCCAGTTTATGATGATGCAAGTGGGTTAATTGCCTGGACATTGAAAAGCAAGAGTCAGTATCTAACCAACCTTATGTACTGTAACAGCGCTAAAACTCAATGCGGGCCATTTAAAATTGGAGGAAAAAGCGTAAAAATTAACTACGGTGACTGTATTGGCGCCGGTTGGAAATGTGCATGTGATACATTTAAACGCTTTGTTGCTCCTGGAAAAGAAGATTGGCTACGTTATTCAGTACCAGTATCAGATGACAATTGTAAAGAAACTGATCCTAAATATTTGGAATGAAGATTGAATGAGAATAATTAAGTTCCGGGATGCCGAAATTAAGTGCTTCGCGGGACGCCGCGAGGAAAATACCCCCTGACGAGGGGGTATTTTTTGGCTGAAGATATTAATGGTAAATATTTGATACAATATATGCATGGAAAAAAAGGAAAAAGCGGAATTGCAGAAAGCGTGGTTGGAGAGCGCGGTCGAAGATTTAAAAACAGCCGAAGAATTATTTAATCTAGGAAGATTTAGCGGTTGTCTTTTTTTTTGTCACCTTATAATAGAAAAGACGTTAAAAGCGATTTACATTAAGGTAAATGATATTTATCCACCACCGACACATAAATTAATTAATCTTGCTACTTTATCGAAAATAAAATTAGATAAAGAACTCAAATTGTATTTAACTGAGATAACTACGTTTAATGTCGAGGCACGCTACGACATTTTTAAGGAAAAACTTTATAAAAAAGCTACAAGGGAATTTACACAGAAATATTTAGATATTGCTAAAAATATATTTGTTAAGTTTAAAAAACTAATATGATTAATAAGATGATTTTAAAAAAACAAGGAATATTAAATGAAATAGAATCCTATATTAAAGTGCTAAAAAATAATAAAATATATCCAAAAAAAATAATTTTATATGGATCGTTTGCTAAAGGATCAACTCATCCCTATTCAGATATTGATATAGCAGTGATTTCTGATCAATTTGGTAAAGATGAAATTGAAGAATTAATGAAGTTGGCAAGGTTAACTATTGATGTATCAAACCGAATTGAGGCAATACCTTTAACAAATGATAATTTAAAACTTAAATATCATTCCTTAATTGGTGAAATTAATAAATACGGAAAAATAATTTATCAAGCTTAAACACTATTGTGATAATGCCCAAGGGACGCCTTGGGATGCCTCGTCTTAACGCCGGCGGGGTATTTTTTTGGCCGGAGAATATCGACTTAACCTAACCGAACAAGGTGTTTAAACTCCACCCCAGGGGTGTAGTTAGAGCCTAGCACAGCAATCCAACCTCACCCCTGGGGTGTAGTTGAATGGAGATGATTCAGGTATTTCTTTTGTTTTTGGTCGTCGGCATTTTTTGTTATAAATTCCTTGAATTTAGATCGATCATTGTTGAAATAATTTAGAATAACCTCAGTATTTATAAGGAGTTTATTATCGCCAATATATTCTTTAATTGAAGAATAAGGACATTCGAAGATATCGTTTATATTTTTTATTAAGCCACTAGCATATTGGTTAGTGTGGATATATCTAGATACATACACCAGCTGCTCAATACTATTAATTCTTTTTGACTTGAATTGAGGTAGAAAAATTGGCCCCAACCTCTTATTTTTTACATTATAGAAACGAGTAATTGAATTAGCTAAATTTGACATGAAGGTTACAATTCCACCATCATTGAGTTGCTTTATTAAAAAATGATAGTGATTAGGCATAATATTAAAAGCTAAGATATCAACCCGAAAATCTTCAGGACTCATAATTTCTCTCCATCGATATTGCTTAATTTTATTATTTAGTTTCTTGAACTCTGAAAATTTTATTATTGATTGATTTGATCTGTAGTAAATAAACGAATTTATGAATTCATTCACTATTTTCGCATCGGAAAAAGTCGCTAAAGGTTCTATGTTTTTGTTATAAATAACCACATTTTAGGTCGCCATCTCAATTAATCAAGTTTGAAGTATCCTTTGAAATACCTTTATTGGAGTCGATTTCTAATCCCACCCCTGGGGTGTAGTTGGAGAGCTATAATATAGCTTAACTTCACCCCTGGGGTGGAGGAGACGAGGAAAAAGGGTATAATAAGATATGAAAAAGATGATATTTATTAAGTTTGGGGGGAGCATAATTACTGATAAAAATCAGGAGGAAAAGGTCAATTTGGATTCTATTGATAATTTATCTAAGCAAGTAAGCGAGATTTTAAATAAAGAGAAAGATATTAAAATTATGATCGGTAATGGGGCGGGTAGTTTTGGACATATGCAGGTTGAAAGATATAAGCTTAATAATGGCGTAAAGACAAGTGTTCAGAAACTTGGAGTGACCAAGGTCCAAGAATTAGTCGCTCGACTAAATCAGATGGTAGTCAAATCACTAACTAAGCATAATCTGCCAGCAGTATCTATAAAACCTTCCTCAATAATCACAACATCGGATAAAAAAATTCACAATCTTCCAATGGATCCCCTAATTAATTATTTAAACGAAAAAGACATTAAAATCGATAAAATAATTTTTTGCGGATCGACGAAAGGTGTGTTAGACTTAAACGGAAATACCATCAGTGAAATAACAAAAAAATCATTTCCAAATATCAAAAATGTATTTTTCGAAAACAGATATGCAGACGTTACGGGAAGTATGAAGAAGAAGGTCGAGACAGCGCTTAGGATTACAGAATTTGGAATTAAAAGCTACATTATTGATATTGCTTCGTTAAGCAGCTGTGTGCTAGATAATAAATTTTTCGGAACAGTGATTAAATGATTATAAATAACCTCCCCAATCATGTTGCGATCATTCCCGATGGTAATAGGCGTTGGGCTAAGGATTGTGGCTTACCTACTTTTGAAGGACATAGAAAAGGATTTGATGCTTTAATAGAAATAGGTAAAAAATCAAGAGAATTAGGAATAAAAATACTTACAGCATGGGCTTTTTCAACAGAAAATTGGGATAGATCAAAGCAAGAAATAAAATACTTAATGGAATTATTTGAGTTAATGATAGACAAGAATTTAGAAGAAGCCTTAAAAAATAACATTAAGATAATTCATCTAGGTAGAAAGGACCGGATTAGTAAAAAATTGAAGAAAAAAATAATTAATGCTGAAAATAAAACAAAAGAATTTAATAAATATTATCTATGCATTGGTCTTGATTATGGTGGGAGGGATGAAATAGTTCGTACAATCTCAAAACTCAATCCGCCAGCTGGCGGACAAAACTCAAATCTTTCTGAGTATCTGATAAGTAAAAATTTAGATACTAAAGTATTACCATTCACAGATCCAGACTTAATTATCAGGACAGGCGGAGAACAAAGGCTTTCAGGGTTTATGCTATGGCAAGCTCAGTATTCAGAATTAATGTTTATAAAAAAATATTTACCAGATTTTACGCCACAGGACTTTGAAAATTGCATCAAAAACTATTCTGTGAGACAGCGAAGATTTGGAAAGTAATATTATTTTAAGGTCGGAATTTGAAGTTGGAATTGACCCGTTGCTTCATCGATTTTAACAATTCCAAGCATTTTTCCAGCAAAGACATTAAAGACGACGAGTACTCCAAAAATTAAAATCATCCCAATCAAGGCATTGGTTATTTTGTTTTGCGCTTTACCAAGTTTTTCCTTTTCACCGCCCGAGGAAATCCAATCAAAGGCGCCCCAAAGAAGGTAAACGAGCATGAATAATCCGGCAATTGTGATAAAAATATTTATTCCCCAGCCAATAAAAACTCCAAGCGACTCCACTGGGTCTCCGCCTCCGCCAATATCCATTCCAGGCGGCGGGCTTACCTCTCCCCAAACAGTCGGATCAAGTCGTGTTAATAATTTCATAAAATTACGGTAGTAATTGAGCGCCGATTATCCCCCCGATTACACGGACGACTAAATAACTTGACATTACAATAAGTATACCCACAACGGAAAAAATAAGTGAAGAATAGGCTTTTTTTAAAGCATCTGGATTATCACCATGAGTAATTATATTGAATGCCGCCATTAAAGTCATTGCAAGAAAAATCATGGCCGCGCCTGCCATAGTCAAAGGCAGGACAATATTTAAAACAGTGCCAATATTTGAAAATTTAGCTGCTGGGAAAGTAGTCGAGTCGATCGTAAGAGCATAAACCATAAATTAAGTTTAACGAAATTTCAACAATAAGTCAAAACTCAAAATTTGGTTAATTTTTGCCTTTTAAGTTTTTACTTTTGAATTATATAATAAGGTATGTTCAGCCCAACTTTCTTAATCACTAATAAAATATTAACAAGTATTTCTAAAATTGAAGCGGCAGAGGAAGTGATCAAACATTCTCCACTTTTACCCCTCTGGGAAAAACAATTCAAGGAAGATGCGATTATCAGATCCGCCTATCATGGAACTCACATTGAGGGAAATCAGCTTAGAAAGGATGATGCAAAAGACGTCCTTCAAGGCCGTGATGTAATCGGGCGACCAAGAGACATACAGGAAATTATTAATTATCGAAAAGTGATTGATTATATCGATGATGAAGCAAAGAGAAAGATTGATAAAATCACAGAACCAATTATTAAGAAAATTCATAGAATAATAACCGATAAAATTTTAGTCGCTGAAAATTTAGGTGAATATAGAAATAAACAGGTTATCATCAGAAATTCAGCCAATAATGAGATTACTTTTAGGCCCCCTCCCCCCGTTGAAGTACCATTTTTGATGCGAGAATTTCTTTATTGGGTGAATCGCGACGACCGCGATATTATACATCCTGTGATTAAGGCGGGGATTACTCATCACGAACTAGTTAGAATTCATCCTTTTATTGATGGTAATGGCAGGGTAGCCCGGACACTTGCGACCTTAACTCTACTTCTTGGTGGGTATGATATAAGGCGATTTTTTTCACTCGAAGAGTATTATGATAAAGACGCCGTTTCCTACTATCAAAATTTACAGAAGGCTTCGGCTGGTGATCTCACCTCTTGGCTTGAGTACTTTACCTCAGGCGCTGCGATTGAATTTGAAAAGATCAAAGAAAAAATCCTTAAACTTTCAAAGGATGTTAAACTAAAAGAAAAATTTGGCGGACAGCAAATATATTTAACCGAAAGGCAGATGAAAGTAGTTGAGTATTTACAGGAAGTTGGATTTTTGCAAAACCAAATGTTCGTCAGCGTTTTTCCCGATGTCTCTGAAGATACGGTTTTAAGAGACCTTCAAGATTTAATAAAAAAAGGATTGGTTAAAAAAGTGGGTAGCACTAAGGGAGCAAGATATGTTATGGTCTAGAAATTAGAGGAAAGGGATAGAGGCGAGTTAAGATGTTTGAAGTTGGAAATTAGAAAGTATAAGTCTATTTTCCTAATTCTATATTCTTAACTTGCTTCTTTACCTAATTTCTATTTTCTAATTTTTATGAAATTTTCAGAACTGGCAATTTATTTTGACAAAATCCAACAAAACTCTTCACGCCTTGAGATTACAAGGATATTGGCAGAATTATTCAATAAACTGACTCCTGATGAAATTGAAAAAGTTGTTTATCTTCTTCAAGGAAGAGTAAGACCAGCTTATGAAGGAATTGATTTTGGGATGGCTGAAAAAAC
The DNA here is from genome assembly GCA_000990565.1 of Candidatus Roizmanbacteria bacterium GW2011_GWA2_35_19. Classification (GTDB taxonomy): domain Bacteria; phylum Patescibacteriota; class Microgenomatia; order UBA1406; family GWC2-37-13; genus GWC2-37-13. Next base: position 46,834 of record LBQC01000028.1, read on the forward strand.
AATTATTAAATCTTGCCTATCAGCCTTAAATATTGAAAAAAATTATTTTGAAAAAGAATTTAAAAAAATTGGAGACCTTGGAAAAACAATAGAGAAATTCAAAAATGAAATCCACTCATTTGAAGAAGGGGATCTGGAAATAAATAAAGTCTATGAAATATTCTATCGCATCGCAACGGTCTCAGGCACCGGCTCACAGGAAATAAAAACTAGCCTATTATCTCAACTTATTAGGCAACTTGACCCAACATCGTCAAGATTTTTAGTTAGATTACCTACGGGAATTATAAGGATGGGATTTTCGGATATGACCGTACTTGATGCCTACTCTTTTATGTTGTCAGGAGATAAATCATGGCGACCCATAATTGAGAAATATTACCACGTCAGACCAGAACTTGGATACATTGGCAAATTAATAAAACAAGGCGGGATTAATTCTCTAAAAAATATTGGACCCAAGGTCTTTACACCTATCATCATGATGAAAGCTGAGAGAATGTCTTCTGCCCGCGAAATTTTAGATCAAATTGGAGCTTGTTTAGTTGAGCCGAAGTTTGATGGGTTTCGTTGTATTACAGGTCATACTCCAATTTATGTAAAAAGCAAAGGGTATATTTCTGTAAAAGATGTTAATATAAACGACGAGGTTTTAACTCATAAAGGAACCTTTGAAAAGGTATTATTTACAAATAAAAGATTAATAGATAAAAAAGAAAAATTGTTTAAACTCCACCCATATCTTGGTGATTCCATAAAGATTACTGAAGGACATCCAATTTTAGTATTTAAGAATAATAAAGACGAATGGATTCCGGTAGAACAGATAAAAACTGGGGATGAATTAATTTTTCCTAAACCCAATTTGTCAGAATTTTCTAAAAATGGATACATAGATAAATATTTTAATCTTATTGATGAATCAGGCTACCAGAAAAAAATAAAAATAAATAAAGACTTTTATCAATTTTTAGGATTTTGGTTAGGGGATGGTTTCACCAATGAATTTCATAACACAGAAAGAGTAGGAATTACCTTTAATGCCAAGACAGAAAAAAATTTAGCGGCTAGATACAAAAAAATCATAATGAATTTATTTCAGATAAGTAAAATTTCAGAATACTCGCATGATGGCGGCTTAACCCTATATTGGCGTGATAAGCCAATGCGATTATGGCTATCACAATATTTCAGGAGGGAATGGAAGGGGAAGAATATCCCAGAATGGTTTTCATACATATCAAAGGAAAATTTTCTTGCATTTTTAAATGGGTGGATAGAGTCTGATGGTGCGATTAGCCATGGAGGAGGTTATAAGATAGTGACAAAGGAGCGTGATGTAGCGGCATTTGCCCAACTATTAGGGTTACGCCATGGAGTAATTATTGGCCTACATAAAATTAGGGTAAAAATAAAAAGTACAAACTTCATTGGTACATATTATGAATTAATAATTCCGGGAACAACTCGTTATGCAAGAGTGCTTAACGACAGAATAATTATCAAAGTATTACGAAACGAAAAAATAAAAAAAGACCCACGTTTAAATTTATATAATTTACAGGTAAAAAATAATGAAAGTTATTGTAGCGGTTTAGTCGCGCTTCATAATTGTCAAATTCACAAAAAATCAAATCAAATTGAAATTTTTTCTAGAAGTTTAGAAAAAGTAACTTTTATGTATCCAGATATAGTAGAAGGCCTAAAAAAACAGGTTAAGGCATCAGAAATCATTATTGAAGGTGAGGCAATCGGCTACAACCCAAAGACCAAAGATTTCTTACCTTTTCAAGAGACGGTCCAAAGGAAACGAAAGTATGATATAGCTGATAAATCCAAAGAGATTCCATTAAAGTTTTTTGCCTTTGAGCTTCTTTATAAAAACGGAAAAAATTATATAAATGAGCCGTTTTTTAAGAGGAGAGAGATTTTAGAAGAATCAATTATTACTACCAAGAATATATCTGTCGACACAATTTTAATAGCCAATCAGGAAGAAGTAGTAAAGGAGGGCAGACTTGAAGCGATGTTTGACGAGGCTGTTAAGAAAAATCTTGAAGGCGTCCTTGCTAAGAAAAAGGATGGCGTATATAAACCTGGCGCTCGGGAATGGAACTGGATTAAATACAAAAAAAGTTATTCATCAAAGATTAACGACACAATTGATTGCTTGGTAATGGGATATGACTATGGAAAAGGGAAGAGGATCCAAAATCCAAATGACAAAATCTAAACCTGAAAATTATTTGGTCGATAAAATGATGGATTGTGACGTATGGGTGACTCCCTCAATTGTGGTTGAAATTAGGGCTGATGAGATAACGAAGTCTCCAGTTCACACCGCCGGGTATGCATTAAGATTTCCGCGACTTGAAAGGTTTAGGGATGATAAAAAACCCGAAGATGTAACTTCACTTATTGAGCTTAGATCGATGACTTCCAAGCATCTTCAAGAAAATTACCGGATACTCAATAAAAAATGATAGGGGATTAAATTTCATTCTTCGTCCTGAAATATGAATGGCAGTACTTTGGTCATAGTATATTTTTCCAATGCTTGAAATATGAATGGAAAGATCAATATCTTCATGAGCCTGATCATCATCAACGCAGAGCTCATCTTTTATTTTTGACCAGACAGATTTTCTTATAGCAAAAGCTGGTCCAGTAAGCACGTTATATCCAAAAATAACTCTGAAAAAAAACTGAAATAATACAGAGAAAAGCCTGGAAAATTTTAAGATAAAGACATCTATAAATATAAAATCACTAACATAAGCAATTATTTCATTTGTTGAAAAAATATTTTTAACTTTTTTAATATATTGCCTCGGGAGGGCTGTGTCTGCATCGACTTTAATAAATATGTCACCTTTAGCAATATTAAATCCGGCGTTTCTCGCATGAGCAATTCCTTGATTTTTTTCAGCTATCAAGGCAGCTTCTAATATATTTCTGTTCGTTATAGACAGGGATAACTACGCTAATTTTCATCAATATATTATAATATATGGATCCTATGCAACCATTTTTCTCTATTGTTATTCCTACATTAAACGAGGAAAAATTCCTACCGAAGTTACTTAAAGATCTTGAAAAACAAAAGAGATCAAACTTCGAAATTATTGTAGTTGATTCAATGTCAGAAGATGACACAAGGAAAGTTGCAGAAAAGTTTCCCAGTTTACCACTAAGCTTTATTGAAAATGAAAGAAAAAATGTGTCTTATCAAAGAAATTATGGAGCAAATAAAGCAAGAGGAGCATATCTGATATTCTTAGATGCAGATTCCAGAATCTCTTCTGGTTTTACAAAAAAACTGGAAAATATCATTAATAAAAAAAAGGGATTGTTTTTTGTTCCCGCAATGAAAACTGATAATCCAAATACAGAACCTCAATTTATTGTTGATATTGTAAATCTTGCATTTCAAATATCACAGAATATAGGTAGACCATTTGTACTCGGGGCAGGAATAATAATAGAAAAGAAATATTTTTTTACAATAGGTGGATTTGATGAAAAGCTTTCCTTCGGAGAAGATTACGATCTTGCAATAAGATCATTCAATTGGGGTGTAAGAGCGAAATTTTTGAATGAAATCAAATTTACTTATTCACTAAGAAGAATAAGGCGCGAAGGAAAACTTAAAGCTTATTACACATTTTTTTTGAGCACTTTACAATATATTTTTAATGGAAAAACAGAAAAAAAATTATTCAATTATGATATGGGTGGGCATTTATATGATAAAAAACAAGTAAAGATAAAAGAAAAAAATCTATTAGATTCTTTTGACTCAAAAAATATTCTTCAAAAGATAAGAAGGATATTTAGTGAATTATTTATCGAGGAATAGCAAATAGACAACATATTTATCGTTTGAAAATACCTTCTGAAAGTTTAATTTATTTTTCTTTTCTACAACTAGGTATTGAGCCGAATATTCATTTGAAATACTCATGAAATCTTCTTCTTTCAGTGAATCAAATGCTTTTGAGGCTGTTTTGAAGTTTTTTATAATATCTCCATTAAACTGGTTAATAGCTCCAGGGGCAACACTTTCAAATCTAGGCTTCCAATATTTAATATAATCGGGGACAAAAGCCGTTTCTAATAAATCGGACATAGTTACAACTGTAGATCTTTCAGATATTACCCTCCACTCGATATTATAAAGCCACCATAAATCGGGCCGAGTAATGAAGATGGCGTCTTTTGGTGTATTGTCACGAGCCCATATTTCTACGTCATATAACTCATCATGAGTCGGGTATATATGGATACCTGGCTTCCAGATATTTATCATGTACACCATTATTAATAGTCCGATAAAGCCCATGATTAACAATAATTTAGATATAAAAAATATAAGTCTACTCCTAATTAAATTCCTAGCAATAATCGCTATAACAAGAATAATTGGAGTCAGTGACAAAAAAAATCCACCAAACATTACTTTAAGGTCATAATTTCGATTACTTTTAAATACTTCACTTGATAAAAAGTTCGCAAAATAGATATATGCGAAGATGAGGACAAATATTCCGACTCTTATTATTTGAGACTGAATAATTATTGTTAAAGGAAAGAAGGCCGTTGCTAGGATTTGAACGGATAAAATAATAAGCGATGCGTAAACAAAATTGACAACGGTTGGATTATGAGGGCTTTTTGAATATTTGAGTGCAAAAAAGAATATGAAATAAAGACTCGCCCCGCTTAGAACCAAGAATAAAACTGATGGATTAATCGTAACCAAAGTGAAAATATGATAAAGAATTCCCTTGTTAATAATATTGAACCATTCCCAATTAAGCTTGGTGTCGACTCCCGAATTGCTAAACTTCCATATTAAGACTGGTGATGCTGTGACTGCGAATGACAATAAGCTATACAAAGTTTTTTTAACGTTTATAAACTTAAAAGTCGATGGCTAAAAGTAGAAAAGGTAAGACGAAAGTACGGTTGAGTAGGCTGAATTCAAATACTGGAAATCCAGCAAAGCCGATGTGGGGAATTATGAAGACAACTGTTGAAAAAAATGAAGCGAGGGGACTATTAAACAAAGTTTTACTAAGTTTATAAAGCGCATAGTAGGTAAGATAAACAGTAATAAGATGGGTTATAAACATTGATATTTCAAGGATGTGAAGTCGGTAAAAGGGGACAAAAAAGTACCAAAAATATGAATAGTGGTATTTACTTAATTCAAGATATTTATCATCGGGGTAAAGTGTAGGATCGGCTAGTTTTTTTAGGGATGGTATATGGACTACTTGATCAAATGTCCCAAAATAATAACCCATGAATAATACGGTCAATATGCTTGCAATCATAAAAAAAAGGTATTGATTTACTCTTTTTTTATTTATTTCATCACTTAATTTTTTTATGATATTTATCATTCTTTTGAATCAAATATTAAATACGGATAAGATTGGGTAATGATCAGAGAAGCGCACCTCTATTCTCTCAGTTTTTACAAGTTTGACACCTTTATAAAAAATATAGTCAATTTTTAGCTTTTTAAATAAAATATTTACAATTCGAAGACTAAGTTTTTGAAAGATACTAAAGCTTTCAAATATTCCATTAGAGGAAAACTTAATAGTCTGAGTCAAGTTTTTTGTTGCTTCACGCAAACCATATTTTTTCATTAAAGCCTCAAGCCTTCTTCTTTGATAGGGAAGATAATTGAAGTCACCAGCAATTATGAATTTCTTTTTTTTGTTAATTTCAAGGTTTTTTAATACATGGTTAATA
>LBQC01000029.1 GCA_000990565.1 Candidatus Roizmanbacteria bacterium GW2011_GWA2_35_19
CCTAGTTTGTTATACTAATCAGTATGAAGCTTTATAACACATTAACCAGAAAAATCGAAGAAGTAAAACCAATTAATCCTCCAAATATTTTTCTTTACACCTGCGGCCCGACTGTCTATGACTATACCCATATTGGCCATATGCGGGCATTTGTTGTCAATGATCTTTTGAAAAGAGTCTTAGACTATAATGGCTTTAAAGTCAAACGTGTAATGAATATTACCGATGTTGGTCATTTGACCGGAGATGATGACACCGGATCAGATAAATTGGAAAAGGGGGCAAAAAAATCCAATAAAACCGTCTGGGAGGTAGCAAAGTTTTTTACAGATTATTTTTTTGAGACGACAGATGCATTGAATATTCTTCGCCCAGATATAACCTGTAAAGCTACTGATCACATACCTGAAATGATCGAAATTATAAAAAAGCTATTTGTTAAAGGCCTTGCTTACGAAACAAAGGAAGCGGTTTATTTTAATATAGAAAAGTTCCCTAATTACGGAAATCTTTCTGGGCAAAAAATATCCGAAAAACTCAAAGGGGTTAGAGAGGATATTTTCGTTGATCCTGAAAAAATAAATCCGGTCGATTTTTCTCTTTGGTTTAAGACTGTTGGTCGCTTTTCAGATCATACAATGCATTGGTCGTCGCCGTGGGGAGAAGGATTTCCGGGATGGCATATTGAATGTTCAGCAATGGGAATAAAATATTTAGGAGAGACGATAGATATTCATACCGGCGGAATTGATCACATACCAGTTCACCATGAAAATGAAATCGCCCAGTCTGAAGGAGCGACGGGTAGGCATTTTGTAAATATCTGGTTTCATAACAATTTTTTGATGGTTGATAACCAAAAAATGAGTAAGTCGCTTGGAAATATTTATAAACTCGAAGACCTACGAGTTCATAAAATTGATCCAATGGCAGTGAGATATCTATTTTTACAATCACATTACCGTCAATTAACGAATTTTACTTGGGAATCAGCCAAAAGCGCTCAAGAAGGATATAGTAAGCTAAAAGAAATAGTTATAAACCTTAAAAAAAACTTAAATAAATCAAAAAGTATAAAAAACGATTACATAGATAATAAATTTTCTCTCAAGTTCAAAGAGGCGATAAATAGTGACTTACAAATCACAGAAGCCCTAGCAACCGCTTGGGAAATGCTAAAATCCGATCTAGAAGACGGGGAAAAATTATATTTTATTTTAGACTTTGATAAAGTCTTCGGACTTCGATTAATCGAAGTCCGCGAAGAGGAGACTCCTATGACAGTTATCAAATTGGCAGAAGATAGGAAGAAGTCTAGGTTTTATTCTTATAACCGGATGATCAAACACCGTAAAGGTTTCCTCCGCCGCCTCATCGTTTTGCCCTGATGAAAACTCCGCTACTTTACTAAATCCAAGCTCCCCACTAAATAATTTTTCATAATATTCATTAAGTTGTGGATACTTATTTTGCAGTTCCTCACACCTATTAATATTTAATATCTTTGAGATTTGCTTGCCCGCCGACTTGTCCTCCGAAGTCTTGACGTAGGGGGAAGCCTTGGCGAAGGAGGGAGATTTGAGATTACACGTGTGATTCGCAAAGATTCTTCTCGATGGGACAAAGATATAATCCGCTTTTTCCAAATGTTCTTTTAACTCTAATTGTAATTCTGGGTTCTCATCCAAATCATAAAAATTAAAAGAAATAATATTATAGTTTTTACTTTGGACTTTATAGACTTTAGACTTTGGATTTTCGATCGGAATATCTACCACATTCGCTGTTTCCGAAAGAATATATGAGTTTTCAGGAATGTTTTTGTAGATCCAATCTGACGCCTGAAATCTGATGTCAGGTTTTTGATAAATCGATAAAAATTCTATCCCGGGCTTTATTGCTGCCCATATCATCCCGAGGAGGAGGAAGGCGACGACGAGGGATCTAGCGAAGCGTAATTTATAAATAGTCAGAATGACTTTACTAATAAATAATATTGCAAAAATACTCATTAAGGGAAATGTTGGCGCAATAAATCTTGTCCATTTCGCAAAAAAAAATGCGCTAGTTACAAAACTTGAAATGAAAGCAATTCGAAGTAAATTTATTTTTTTATCTTTCCAACTTAAAATAAGGAATCCTAATATGCCAAATAAAAATACGGGTGCTCCAAGTACGTATGGAAATATCTTTTCAAATTGGAATATGATTGGTGTTGTTTCTATAAACTGTTTCGTATAAAAAGCAACATATTTTCCGAAGGCGACATCGGTCTCATAATTCATAGATCCTAGAAATTCTTTAAAAGAAATCAAATTATGAGGAGAAAATAAAACAAAAAATAATATTGTTAAAATCAAAAATATTGACAGATCAAAAATCAACCCTATAACCTTATAGAGGACAAAATAAACTCCTGACTTGGATGAAGAAATCATCCTTTTTACAGCAATGCTTCGATTATGAAATAATATTGAAAAATATGGAACAGCTAAAAAAATCAATGATGAAACTTTCGTTCCAAGCGCCATACCGGAGAACGCGGCAGTGCCGAAAATGAAAGTTCTCGTTGATGTCTTATTGTCTATGTAAAGTATCGAAAAATATATGATTAATGAATAAAAAAGCATAAGCAACGACTCGGTTGTCCCAAAATGCGCAAACTGTATTGCGTAAGGAGAAAAAATGATCACTCCCGCTGTCATCCCGAGTGCAACGAGGGATCCAGCGAAGCGTAATTTACTCCTAGGAGTAAATAAGCTTTTGTTAAATAATTTAAAAAAAACTGCAAAAATATAACCTAAATATAGAGGGAGTTGGCCATAGGCAAAGAAGTGGGGATTAAAACATTCATTAACATTAAAATTGCCTGATAATTTTATCCATTTAGTAATCGGCTCCCATTTTCCTATTAGCGATTTTGGAAGTTCAAGAGCTATTTGGGGCAAAGTACAATTTAACTGCTGAATCGCCGTCGCCATGTTACGCTCATCCGGATGCATCGGGTATGGTAAACCCCAACCTAAATTTACAAATCTCGAATAAATCAATAAACCAATGATCAATATCCAAATGAAAATCACCAATAATCGGTTGATTTTTCCGGCCATAGTTAGTATTATATTACAGAATAATCTATGTTATATGAACTAACCTTTCTTATTAAAGAAGAAAGTGAACTTAAAAATATCAAGGACTTGATTGTTTCCAATTCAGGGCAAATCAAAAAGGAAGAGAGTTGGGGCGAAAAAACCCTTAGCTTCCCTATAAAGAAAAATCGGACTGCAAAGTTTTATAATTATTTCATCGAAATGGAAAAAAAGAACGTGACTGAAATAAGAAAAAAATTAAATTTCAGCGAAAATTTATTAAGGTTCTTATTACTAATTTCCGAAAGTTGATTGTATGGCAAGTCGGTCTTTAAACAGAGTAATTTTAATTGGTAATTTGACTCGTGATCCTGAATTAAAATACACGCCAGCAGGGACGGCTGTTTGTACACTAGGTGTTGCAACTAATCGAAGTTGGACAACCGCCGACGGGACAACAAAAGAAGATGTCCAATATCATCGGATTGTTGCTTGGCAGAAATTAGCCGAACTCTGTGGCAAGCTTTTGACCAAGGGAAGAAAAATATTTTTAGAAGGCAGGTTAACATATAGATCTTATACGAGTAATGATGGCCAGCCAAGATCAATTACCGAGATTGTCCTTGATGATTTTATCGTTTTTGGAGACGGTCGAAGAGCAAGCGATGCTCTTTCACCTGCGCCTAGTGATAAGCCTGAGGCCACTAAATCGGCCCCAGTTAAAGAAGCCAGCGTTGAGACGCCATCTGAAAAAACAGAAGAAAATATAAATCCAGATGATATTCCATTTTAATTTTTTTAATTTTAAAATATATGAGATGTTTTTTTTGTCAATATAATTCGGCTCCCAGTTTTAAAGACATTGAGAACTTAGGTAAGTTTTTAACAGCCCGAAAAAAAATTGTCGGTCGAGAAAGAAGTAATGTTTGTGCTAAACATCAAAGAAAACTAACTAAAGAACTAAAGTACGCGCGATTTTTAGGCCTTCTTCCATATGTCTCATACCAAGGTATAAAATAACTGCTATAATTTTTCTATGATTCTTGAAATAAGATTTCCTAAGAGCAGTAAATGTTTAGTGCATGAGGGTGATAAGGTCGATTTTAATACTCCATTCATCGAAGGAAAGAGCGAATCTCAAATCAAAATTAATGTTAGCCAAAAACTTGGAATAGAGCCTGATACGATTTTTAGATATTTAAAAAAATTAGTTGGGGAGGAAGTTGAGAAAGGTCAAACCCTTGCATTAAAAAAAGGTTTTTTAGGTAATACTAAAATCGTTTCTGAATTTTCAGGGATTATTCGGGAGGTTGATCATAATTCGGGGGAAATGGTTATGACGGCTTATAAAGGCCAAAGTAATTCTATAAACTGCTATTTTAAAGGCAAAGTAAAAAAAATCGAAGAACACGAAGTTAGATTGGAAGTAGAAAAAACAGAGCCGTTTTCTTTGAAGTCCGGTCATTTGGAGTTCGGAGGAGAGTCGTATTTTTTTAAGGAAGATGAGAATAGTCTCATCGGTAGCTTAGACAATAAAATTCTTATCGGAAATTCTATTCCAAGCTTCTACCAGATAAAAGCCGAGGCTCTAGGGGTTTCCGGATTTCTGACGCTTGAAAAACTTAAAGAGGCGACCGATCTTCCATTTGCCCAACTAAAAAATATCGCCGATATGGAAAAAATTATAAAACTTAACTTTCCATATTGCATAACTGATAAGGTTAATAGTAAAATCATATTTTACAAATAGTTATGAAAAAAAATAATCTTCTCACAAATTTTTTATTTAGTTTAGCAATTATTGTCATTATTTTTGGGTCAGGATATAAATTAGGTGAGTATCGGGTAACTGGATCTTTTTTGCCCGTAACTAAAACGGACAGGAACTTTAAGGATACTAATTTTAATCTTTTTTGGAAAACCTTTGACGAGTTGGATCAAAAATTTGTTGATAAGAAAAAGCTTGATCCTAAAAAAATGTACTTTGGCGCAATTAAAGGTATGGTCGCTGCGCTTGACGATCCCTACACTTTCTTTCTCACACCTGAGGAAAATAAACAATCCAAGTCAGATCTTGAAGGCAAGTTTGAGGGAATCGGTGCACAGCTTGGTCTTAAAGATGGTCGAATCACAGTAATCGCCCCTCTTAAGAAATCTCCGGCTGAAAATGCAGGTATTAAGTCGGGTGATTTTATTGTGAAAGTCGATGGGGCGGAAACTGCAACTTGGACTCTGACTCAGGCCGTATCAAAAATTAGAGGCACTAAAGGCACAAAAGTTAAGTTGACAGTAGACCGCTCGGGTAAGGAGATGGAGTTTACAATCATCCGCGATCAAATTATCGTTGCTTCAGTCGAGATTGAATTTGAAAAGAATATTGCCTATTTAAAACTTAATCAATTCGGTGAAAATACTAATGAAGATTGGGACCGAGCCGTTCTTGAAATTGAAAATGAATGGGGTCAGAAAAGAATTAAGGGGATGATCCTTGATCTTCGTAATAATCCTGGCGGGTATCTTGATAGCTCTGTCTATCTTGCGTCTGATTTTTTAAGTAAGGGAGAGTTGGTGGTTAAGCAGGAATCCACAGTTACTGAATCAAGAGAATATACAAGTATTAGAAATGGTCGGCTTTTGGGGATCCCGCTTGTGGTTCTTATTAATGGTGGCTCAGCTTCGGCCAGCGAGATTTTGGCTGGCGCCTTAAGAGATCATAAAAAAGCGATCTTGATTGGTGAAAAAAGTTTTGGCAAAGGATCTGTCCAAGAGGCGCTTGATTTAGATGAGGGAGCTGGACTTCATGTCACCGTCGCCAAATGGATTTTGCCAAAAGGCGATTGGATTAACGCCAAAGGTATAAAGCCAGACATTGAGGTAAAAAATGAAATCAAAGAAGGTAATACGATAACAAAAGAAACTGACCTTCAGCTCACCCGCGCCTTCAAAGAAATACTAAAATGAATATTCTTCTTATCAGTGTAACATTACACTGATAAAGTTCAGTTACTTTTTTTAAATTGAAGACTCCGTATAATTGACTGTTTTAATATTTAATAGCTTTGATTTATCAAATGAAAATTTGATAGCCCCTGATTTGGGGATATATTCTTTGCCATCAAGTAAGTCATTAATACCAATCTCTTTACCTTCTATTTTATATCTATATATCATTATTGGGTCACCATGAGAAAAAAAAATAATATTTTTTTCTTTATGCTTTCTCAGGACTTCGCATACTAAGTCATTAACTCGTTTGAAAATATCCTCAATACTTTCACCATAGTTTTTAATGTGAAAATTATCCAAATACGGATAAGTTCTTTTTTTAAAAAGCTCTTTGTATGTGATGTGCTTTTCCTGCAGGGGAGTATACACCTCGGATATTTCTGTGCTAATAATAATTTTCCTGTCAATTTTATTTGAAATTATTTTTGCTGATTCTTTTGCTCTAAGAATCGGACTTGAGTAAATCAATTCTATGTTTTTATCTGAAAAATATTCTGCAACTTTAGATATGTTTTCTCTTCCTGCTTTTGATAATTGAAAACCCGGGAGTCTCCATGGCACAATTTTGTCAGGATTTTCATATTCTCCATGCCTAACGAAATATAAGTCTGTCATGCGATTATTTTACCAACATCACCGTAACATTACAGTGATATAAGCTCAATATTGGTTTGATATTTCCATTTATCGGTATATATCGCAAATTTTTTCCTTTACTGATCAGCCAAAAATACAATTTTGTAGCATATAGTCCATAGACACCACAAACATATCAGTGTAATGTTACAGTGATATGGTCAGAAACTCATATTTACGATTAAAGGAAAGTGATTATGAAAAGATATTTTCCATTTTTTATAAGTTGATAGGAGAGGCTGAAGACAAGGAAGAGTTTAATAAAATAATTTTTGATTTGCTCACACCGGCCGAAAGAATAATGCTCGTTAAAAGGATCGCTATTATTTATCTTTTGCTAAAAGAAATACATTATCAAATAATCTGCGAAGTAATTAAGGTTTCAAGTACAACTGTAAATAAATACAAGTTATTTATTGAAAAAAGCGTCGGTATAGTTCCTGTATTAAAAAAAATGCTGTCAATTGAAAAAGTTGGATTATTTTTTGAGTCGCTTTTTAGTGATATATTCCATCCTGGCCTCCCAGGAATAGACTGGTCATCCGCTTGGAAATCCAAAATCGACATTGCACGAAAGAAAGAAATTGGCTTGTAACTATATTTATCAGTGTAATGTTACGGTGATAAGAATTGGTTGGGGTTACCTATTTATGTGTTATAATTACTTTATGTTAAAAAGAGATATTAAATTTGTTTTCCATCATCACCTGCATTAAGGCGGGTGAGTATTTTGTTGTATTTAACCCCGCCAAAGCGGGGTCTTTGTTTTTACACGATTATCAGTTAAAATTATAAAATATGAGTAACAAAATTACAGTTCAAAAATTAGCCGGTTTTCGCGATTATTTTGCTGAAGACGTAAAAATTCGTGAATACGTGATTAATACATTTAAAAAAGTCTTTGAAAAATATGGCTATGAACCACTCGAGACTCCCGCCCTTGAAAACAGTAATATTTTTGTTGGTGAGTTAGGAGATGAGGCCGAAAAGCTATTTTATCGGTTCCGTGACCAAGGCGGACGAGACATCATGCTTAAGTATGACGTGATGACCTCAATGTGTCGAGCAGTAGCCGAAAATTATAACAAAATCATTTTTCCATATAAGAGGTATCAGATCCAGAGTGTCTGGCGTAGTGAAAAACCACAGAAAGGCCGCTTTAGAGAATTTACTCAGTGTGATGCTGATACCGTTGGAAGTGCCGACGTTGCATGTGATGCCGAATTCATTCAAATGGGAATTGAAGCACTAAGTAACTTAGGATTTTCCAATTTTAGAGCAAATATAAATAATCGAAAAATAATGAACGGAATTATTCAATATGCGGGAGCCAAGTCTTCTGACTTTGTTGCAATATGTATTTCAGTTGATAAGCTACCAAAAATCGGAAAGGATGGAGTAAAAAAAGAGCTCATTGAAAAAAGAAAAATTAGTTCAGAAGTTGCTGATAAAATTCTTGAAGTATTTTCCCTCACCGGAAATACCGAAGAATTATTAAAACAATTTAAGAATAAATTAAAAAATATACCAGTTGCGCTTGAAGGAATAAATGAAATGGAATTAATTTTTAATTATTTCAAAACCGTCCAACTTGATCAAAAATATTACCAGTTCGCGCCCTTCATCGCCCGTGGTTTAGCTTATTATACCGGTCCAGTCTGGGAATTTGAAATTCTTGAAGGAGGGGTGGGTTCGGTCGCTGGATGTGGTAGATATGATGATATTATCGGTAAGTTTATGGGTACTAAAATTCCGGCAACTGGGGGATCTTTTGGTATTGAAAGATTAGTCGAAGTCGTAAAGTCACGCGCTATGTATCAGGCAAAGTCAAATTTCTCTCAAGTTCTTGTGACTATTTTTAACAAAGAGTTGTTTGATGAATCTCTAAAGATTGCCGACTTTCTCAGAAAAAACAATATTAAAACTACTCTTTACCCTGTGATTCTCGACAAACTAGATAAACAACTTAAATACGCCAATAAAAAAGGAATTCCCTATGTTATCATCATTGGACCTGAGGAAGTAGAAAAAAAGATTGTTAAACTTAAAAATATGAAGACAGGCGATCAAAAAGAATATGAAATGTCATATCTGTTGAAATTTCTAATTTCTAATTGATCTAATTACTCTAAAAAATTTCCAAATCCCAATTGGTCATTGGGTATTCTTTAGGACAATTAGAATAATTAGATCAATTAGGTTAATTTTTTTATATCATGTTAATCAACCCAAACACTGTCATAATTGAAGCCCTCCCAGGAGTAGGCGGAGATGAAAGTAAAATCTGGATGAAAGATTTGCTTTCCTCCTACATAAAATTTTCAGAAAGAAAATTATTCAAGTGTACCTATCTTGACGAAAGCGCAATCAAAATTAGCGGACTAAACGCTTATAATCTATTTAAAAATGAAACTGGCGTCCATCGAGTCCAAAGAATACCGGCAACCGAGCGAAAGGGTAGAATTCATACTTCAACTTGTATAATCGTCGTTTTACCTCAGATAATTAAATCAGATGTAAGAATTAATCCAAGTGACTTAGAATGGCAATTCTATAGATCCGGCGGTCATGGCGGACAAAATGTAAACAAAGTCTCAACTGCAGTTAGATTAACTCATGTGCCTTCAGGGATTGTAACCACGGCCTCCCGTGAGCGTTATCAAGAAGCCAATCGTAAAATAGCCCTCGACTTACTTACCGCTAAACTATATCAACTTGAAGAAGAAAAAAAGAAGGGGATGAGGCATTCATATGTTAAAGACGTCGGGATTGGAGATCGGGCCGAGAAAATCCGTACTTATAATTTTCCCCAAAACCGGTTGACTGACCACCGAACTCACAAAAGCTTTCATAATTTAGAAGATATTATTTCTGAAGGAAAATGGGATAAGGTCTTTTCTGTATAAAGATCTTGATAAAATATTAATCAATCTGTTATAATAAACTTCCTATGAAATCAGCCATTCATCCACAATTCATAAAAGATGCACAAGTAGTCTGCAATTGTGGTAATACTTTTACAACGGGCTCAACTAAACCGAAAATACATGTCGAAGTTTGCTATAAGTGCCATCCTTTATACACCGGTGAACATAGATTTATGGATATAGCCGGACGAGTTGAAACTTTTAAGAAAAAACAGGCATTTGCCGCTTCATACAAGGCCACAAGCCAAGGTAAGCGCGACAAAAAAAGCAATAAAGAAGAGAAAAAAGTTAAGACTTTAAGAGAGCTACTTGGCGAATCTTAATTTCAGATTGAATATTTATAATTAACTGTTAAAATTATAAGGTTCCTTAAGACCCAGGCCCCGACTAGTTCGGTATAAAAGTTTCCTGGCGAAGAATCCCGCCACGGCGGGAAGAAGGGAATAAATATGGTAAATCAAAACAAAAAAACTCAGGTTGACTCGTTGATCTCTGTATTAAATAAAAGCAGCAATCTCTT
Source organism: Candidatus Roizmanbacteria bacterium GW2011_GWA2_35_19 (assembly GCA_000990565.1). Lineage (GTDB taxonomy): Bacteria > Patescibacteriota > Microgenomatia > UBA1406 > GWC2-37-13 > GWC2-37-13. Next base: position 10,179 of record LBQC01000029.1, read on the forward strand.
TCTTGTAAAAATTGATAAAACTTCTCATCAAAATCTTGAAGCTTTACGTAAAGAGCTTAAAAAGGCAGGAGGAAAAATCAAGGTTATTAAAAATACTTTTTTTGAAAAGGCAGTCAATAAACTCTCAGCAGAAAATAAAAGTTTTTTGGATTTGAAGAATAAATTTTTCCCTCTTAAAGAAACATCTGCTATCGTTTCACTCGAAAAAAATTGGGATTCCGGACTTAAGGCTTTTTATGAATTTACAAAAAAAGAAAAAACACTTTCATTTAAACTAGCCTTACTTGATAACACTGTCTATAACAATTCCGAAGTTGAACGAATCGCGATGTTACCTGGCCGTGATCAGTTAATTGCAAGCGTCATTGGTAGTCTAAAGGCCCCAATGAGCAAGTTCGTATATGCGCTAAAGTTTAATACTAATAAATTTGTCTATATTTTAAAACAAAAGTCGACGAATTAAAAATAGTTAATAAATAATTAAATACTCATTTATTTGTTATTTGAAATTCATTTGATATTTGTTATTTATTATTTGTTATTTTCTTAAAAAGAGGGGGTGAATACATAATGTCAGATATAAAATTAGCAGAAAAATTACAAAAAATCGCAACAGAAATCGAAGCATTAACAGTCGTTGAAATGGCTGATCTTGCAAAATATTTAGAAGAAAAGTTCGGTGTCTCAGCTATGCCAGTCGCAGCCGCCGCAGCACCAGCCGTGGCCGCAGCACCAGCCGAAGAAAAGACTACCTTCACAGTAGTACTGACTGCATCAGGTGACAATAAGCTTGGAGTAATCAAAGCAGTCCGTGAAGTTCTTCCAAATCTTGGATTAATGGATGCCAAAAAACTAGTCGAGTCAGCTCCAAAGGAGCTTTTGAAAGACGTAAAAAAAGATCAAGCAGAAGAAGCAAAGAAAAAGGTTGAAGCCGCAGGTGGAAAAGTCGAATTAAAGTAAAAATTAAAAAATAGAAGATGGGTTTGGAAGCAAGTTAAGTAGATAGAAGTAGGAAGAGGTAATCTTTTCTGACTTCACACTTCCTGCTTCCTAACCCACATCTATACCTATTTTCTAATTTCAATTTCCTTTAATAAAAGTCTCAAATAAGGTAAAATTACATATGTCAACAAAGCCTGATAAATCTTCCTACGGAGCCGAATCTATCGTCGTTTTAGAGGGGCTTGAACCGGTCCGGAAAAGACCGGCGATGTATATCGGCACAACTAGTCAATATGGTATCAATCATTGCTTAAATGAAATCATTGACAATTCAATTGATGAGGCGCTTGCCGGATACTGCCGAAACGTAGAAATTAGAATTGAAAAAAATGGCTATTTGACTGTCTTTGATGATGGTCGAGGAATTCCCATTGAAAAGGTCCCAAAATACAATATCTCTGCTCTTGAAATCGTCTTTACTAAACTACATGCCGGAGGTAAATTTAATGTCGGAGCCTATAAAGTATCAGGAGGATTGCACGGAGTCGGCGCTTCAGTTGTTAACGCCTTGTCCTCCCACATCGTTGTTGAAGTAAGACGAGAAGGTAAATTATATCGTCAAGAATATAAGAAAGGATTACCTCTTTATCACGTAAAAGAAGTTAAAGAATCAATTTTAGATTTTAAATATAAACAAGGCACTGCCGTCTCATTTTATCCAGATAAAGAAATTTTTAAAGAAACAATTGAGTTGAATTATAATATTTTTAGAAAGCAAGTTAAGGAAAGAGCTTATTTAATTAATAAT
>LBQC01000030.1 GCA_000990565.1 Candidatus Roizmanbacteria bacterium GW2011_GWA2_35_19
AACTTTTAGTTCAGTCTTATAAACAAATGTTTGATTTTCTATGGAATCATGTAGCTAAAAAGTTGAAGAAATAATTGAATTTAACAATTTCCGTGTCAGCTTTATTATGTTAATTACTTTAGAGTCCTATTTCCGAAGCGACAGCTTTCATTGAATTCAGGCAAATTTCAACAAATTTTTCGACTGGGAGATTTAGTCCTTCGGGTAAAATGCATTTTTTTATATCTTCCCGTCGGGTGCCGGCAGCAAATTTTGGCTCTTTCAAAAGCCTCTTTACAACTGATGATAGTTTAACGTCTGCCAATTTTCGGGACGGATAGACAAAAGCTACTGCCATAATCAAGCCGGTTAAACTGTCAGCGCAAAAAATCGACCATTCAGCTTTATTTTTTGGTTGATACCCTGTCAAGTCCGGCGCATGAGCTTTTATTAAATTGTGTACTGACTCTTTAATCGTTAAACCATATTTAGCCAGCGCTTCAAGAGTTTTTTGCGGGTGGGTTGGTTTAAATTCACCGGAATAATCAATGTCGTGTAAAAATCCTGCTAACATCCAGTCATCTTTTTCGGGTTCATTTACTCCCAACAAATTGTTTATTTTGAAATAATCAAAAAGTGATCTGGATTCCCGCCGGAGCCTGTCCCCGGATGGGGACGGGAATGACATTAAACAATAAAATTAATAATTTTTCCCTGCACGTAAATTACTCTATATTTCTTTCCTCCGATATATTTCTGTATTTTTTCATCTTTTATTAACATATCCATGACGGTCGTTTCAGTTAGGTTACGGTTTTGTAATTTAATGGTCGTACGTAATTTTCCATTTATCTGCACCGGTAAAACAATTTCTTCTTCAATTATTTTTCTCTCCACCTTCGGCCAAGATGACAAATGAATCGATGTTTTTTCCCCAAAAATATTTCTCCAGATTTCCTCGGTCATAAAAGGGGCAAAAGGAGCCAAGATTTGAAGAAATTGTTTTGCATATTGCTGTGACAGTGCCCCCACGACCTCCGAGGTCGTGCAGGCGGCTTCCCAATCATTCAAAAATTCCATCATCGCCGCGATTGATGTATTCATTTTTATATTATCTATATCTTCCGTAACCTTTTTGATTGTCTTTTTAAGCTTTATTTCCAGATTTTTGTCATGGTTCGTCAAGCTCACCATGACAGAATAATCCTGGTAAATTTTCCAAATCCTGCTTAAAAATCTATTGACCCCCGCAATTGTCTGAGTCGACCAGGCGCCCGTCCCCTCATATGGCATCATAAAACATAAATATAATCGGGCCGTGTCTGAGCCATATTCGGCTACAACGTCATCGGGATTAATTACATTACCTTTTGATTTGCTCATTTTATTTCCATCCGGACCCAAAACTATCCCATGTTGGACTCTTTTTAAAGCAAATTCATCTTGATTAACCATTCCTAGGCTTTTAAAAAATTTTGTAAAAAAGCGGGCATATAATGTATGGCCTAAAGTATGCTCTGCTCCCCCAAAATATACATCTACGGGCGTAAGTTTTTTGGCTCTCTCTCCATCGAATGGGCCTTCTTTATATTGAGGACTTAAATATCTGAACCAATACCAGGCTGAATCAAAAAAAGTATCAAGAGTCTCCGGGTCACGCTTAGCTGGTTTACCACATTTAGGACATTTTGTATTTAGCCATTTTTTATTTGTGGCTAGTGGTGGCATGCCTCGAGGTGTAAAATCAACTTCATATGGCAACTCCACTGGCAATTCTTTTTCCGAAACTGGAACTACACCACAGCCAACACAGTGTATCATTGGTACCGGAGTTCCCCAATAACGCTGGCGAGAAATTGACCAGTCACGGATGTGATATGAAAAAACGCGCTTCCCCCACCCCTTTTCTTCAGCGTAATCCATGGTTTTTTCTAACCCTTCCGAAAATTCCAAACCGTCCAAAAATTTTGAATTAACCATCTTACCTTTCATACCTTTAATAATTACCTGACGGCTTTCTTTAATTTCAGATTGATCCCCATCTTCACCAGTCACAACTCTGATTATTGGTAAATTAAACTTTTTTGCAAATTCAAAATCTTTATAATCATGACCCGGGCAACCCTGGACCGCTCCCGTCCCCACGTGACCGATCGCAAAATCCGCTACCCAAACTGGCACATCCCATCCGGCAATTCTATTAGTCGCATATAGACCTGTAAAAACTCCGGTTTTTTCTTTTCCCTCTGTTAGCCTGTCCATTTCTGTCTTTTCTTGAGCTTTTTTGTAGTATTCCTCTACTTCTTTTTTACATTTTGGATCAATTTTAATTTCGCCGTTTATTATTTTCTTTACAATTTTATGTTCGGGAGCAACAACAATAAAAGTCATCCCAAAATTAACGGGGGCAGTAGTGAAACAAGTAATAGTTTCCTTACTGCCTTTTACCGGATAATCCATATTTATTCCAGTTTTTTTCCCTATCCAGTTATTCTGGCCGACCTTGACTGACTTCGGCCAGTCTATTTTAGGTTTGTCGGGTTTACCCTCCGAAGCTTCAGCGGAGGAGGGCCAGATTAATTGCTCAGCATAATCGGTAATTTTCAAAAACCACTGCTCGACCTCTTTTTGGACAACCGTTTCCCCACATCTCCAGCACTTTCCATTTTCAATATTTTCATTAGCAATGACCGTCTGACAACTTGGGCACCAGTTGGATAGAGCTTTCCCCCGAAATGCCAGGCCTTTTTCGTACAATTTTAAAAATATCCATTGATTCCAGCGGTAATATTCGGGTTGACAAGTAATTGTCATCCAGTCCCAATCGATCATTGTTCCCATTTGCTGGAACTGCTTAGTCATCGTCTCTATATTTTTCATTGTCCAGTCTTTGGGATGAGTTTTACGTTTGATTGCAGCGTTTTCAGCTGGCAAGCCAAAGGCGTCATAACCCATTGGAAAAAAGACATTATATCCATTCATTCTTTTAAAGCGAGAAAGGACATCAGGATGGGTAAAAGTGAACCAATGACCAATATGAAGATCGCCTGAGGTATATGGCAATTCCACTAAAGTATAAAATTTTGGCTTCTCTTCCGACTTTATAGACTCGATGACTTTATTGATTTTATAGACTCCTGCCTTTTTCCACTCCTCGGCCCATTTTTTTTCAAATTGTTGAGGTTGATATTTTGACAACATGGCTAAAATTATAGCACAAAAAAATTATTGCCAAATGTACTCAACCTCCGAGGTTGGCTTTCGGCTTGATAGAGACTGCTATTCATGCTTGAAAAGTAGTAGTAGTAGTAGTAAAATACAGTTCCATATCATGCAAAAACCAACTACAAATTTTTTATTTAGAGGAAGAGGAGAAGTCGTTGTTCCTTTAATGCTTAAAGATGGCCAAACATTTGAAGAAAGGTTAAATGAAGCTCGATTGGAATTTATAAGACAAGTTTGTAAAGGAGCAATGATGTGCCCGCTTTTTACTGAAAATGACCTTAATCATACTGGTATAACATGTTCGGGTCCTGTTGCTTTTTCATTGGTTAGGAATGGAAATACTGATGATAAGTTTAGCTGAACTTTCCTATAATCACTTTTATCGCTTGTTTAATTTCTTCCGTAATCTCAACTCCAATTATCCCATGTTGCCAATGACCATATAGAACTAACGAGCCAAGAGGTGCAAATAAAATAGCCGGTAAAGTTAATAGATCCTCTTCCCCATCAATAATCAACCAACTTCGTGCCTGGACACCCGAAGGGTGTCTAATTGATTGGTGAATAAATTTTCTCAGTTGTTCGGCAGTTTTTATATTAATCGTCCCTGGTTTGTTTATATATTTACGCTTCGCTAGATCCCTCGTCACTTCATTCCTCGGGATGACTTGGCGACGCGAACGAAAATCAATAATTTTAACGTCCGGATCAAACCCCTCTTTCAAAAGTGAATCAACAATAATATCTCCTACTGCAATTGCCATAATCGGCTTTATAGACTTTATAGACTTTATAACTTTATGGACATCTTTATAAACCATTCCTAACGGCTTTTGTAGCTCCGGTCGTAATTTCTCCGGCATTTTGAGATAGTGACTAGTGACTAGTGGCTGGTGATTAGTTAATAATCCATAAACATTTCCATCGCGGTCAATTTCCCCCAATCTAATTCTTTCCGAGCTTATTATTTTGCCATCATCTGCCAATTCATCTTCAATAACAATTATCTGCATAGGTTTGAACCCGATTTTTTTTCGCTCTTCATTAATTTTTAGGGCATTTGGCAATGTCTCTCTTGAAACGACGATTGCATCTATATTTTTCTCAATTAAAGTCGGACCATAAATATCTCCAAACGAAATTATTTGAAAATTAGATTGAATGCGATCGTCCACTATCTTATCCTGACAATACGTTCTGATGTTTTTCTCTCTTTGATCGAAAGATTCAATTGATTGGTACAACAATTTATTTTTATATAATTTTTCCGTTGCCAGACCAATCGTGATATTTTTTCCAACCTCAAAAGCCTTGTCTATCAATGCTTTGTGACCTTTGTGAAAATGGTCAAAAGTTCCACCTAATACTACATGTTGATAATTGATAATTGCCAATTGACAATTGACAATTGCTTTAATCAAATATTTTGGCACACGATCTTGCCACTTCTTTCTTTCCTTAATCATCTTTCTTATTCTCCACCCTTCATATAGGCTCCTTCGGTAGTATGGACATTTGAGTACTTTTATTCCAGCTTTTTTCATTATCCCGTTTACCCATTCGTTTTGCCCGATCACTAAATCAAATCTTCCTGTCATTTTTTTTACATTGGAAAGCCATTTATTATCATTAAAATAATCATCGAGGGGAATAATTTTTAGTATTTTATCTTCAATTTTTTCTTTATACGCAACTGCTTTTATTATTTTTTTTCTTGTCTCGTAGTCAATGGGATTATTAACGTCAGTTATATTTGAGCTTCCGATACCAATCACGACTTTGTCTGCGACTTTTAGAGCTTCTTTTAGCAAGTAAAGATGCCCTTTATGAAAGGGCTGAAAACGACCGATTAGAAGGGCTATTTTGTAGTTCATAAGTCTATAAAGTCCGTAAAGTCTTTAAAGTTCATAAAGTCATAATATGGATCTCTTTATAGACTTTTGACTTTATGACTTTACAGACTCTTTTTAGTATACTATACCAATGAAAACCTTGCCTTTAATCAATCCGAAACAAGAAACGAATAAAATCATCCGTTTTTTAAAAAAAATACAGAAAAAAACTAAGTTAGACAAAATTGTTATTGGTCTTTCGGGCGGAGTAGATTCTGCCGTTGTCCTAAACCTTTTGACTCGTGCATATTTAAAAAAGAACATTTACGTTTCTTATATGCCATATGATCTGCCACTTATCAGATCGTGGAATAAGGATTATCGAGAAATAAAAGAACTGGTAGAAATATTGAAAATTCCAAAAAGTAATTTTTTTGCCATTCCAATTTCGGGGCCTTCGGAAAAGATAATTTATCAGATGAAGACAGCCGGGTATTCAGGAATTGACAAAATAATGCATGAAGTGAACGATTGTTTTACTTGCCCAAATATAGACATCGTTAAAAAAACTAGAATGGGAAATATAATGGCGAGATTAAGGATGATTTTCCTTTTTGATCTGGCTAAAAGATTTAATGGATTGGTTGCCGGAACTGAAAATAAATCGGAGCATTTGCTCGGGTACTATACCCGTTTTGGAGATGGGGCATCAGACATAGAGCCAATAATTCATCTTTATAAAACCCAAGTTTACCAACTGGCGAAGTACTTAAAAGTTCCTAAAAAAATCATTGAAAAAGAGCCATCGGCCGGCCTCTGGCCTTGCCAGACTGATGAGGGAGAATTTGGGTTTACTTACAAAGAGGCCGATTGGATTTTATATTTAAACCGTGACAAAAAAATTCCTTTAGATAAAATACCCTTTAAGAACGCAAGAAGAATATTTGAACGAGTCAAGGATAATCAATTTAAGCAAGAAGTTCCATATAAGATTATCTAATAGTTAAAACATTAAGCCAATATTGTGGAATGTCTCTTAATACTCCAACACCTACACCTCTTTCTTTACTAAAGCTTACAAATTGTCTTGCTTCGGTTAATGAAGTTATTGTCTGATTAATAACGGTTCTTTTTGGATCTGTATTTGGTTCTACTATTGGTTCTACTACAGGTACTTTTGTCATTAGATTAGTAGGATACCAAATCCAACCATTATCTGAGTTTTTATCCATAGATAAGATTATTCCAATTACAAAAAGCTCCATTAGGCTTGGGATTCTACCTTTAAATTCATCAGCAAACATCTCAGGTTTATTTAAATCATAATTTTTATGTATTTCAAAAAAATGCCAGCCACCTTGTATTGGTGTGTTAAATTGATCTTTGCCTAATACATCTAATACTCCTCCTAAATCAATAATTCCTCCAGTAAATTTATCAATAATTTCTTGAATGTTATTTCCGGCATCTTGATCTTCCGCTTCATTATCGATAGCTTCTATTAAATGATCTTCTGATCGACTTTTATCAGATTCTTTTGTCTTAGTTATTTTTGCGTTTGCGAATGACTTTTTTACTTCTGACGGATCTGCAAATAATTCAACTAATCCTCCTATTGTAATGGGTACTATTTGGGGCTCCGTTAATTTTTCCCCTCTTAATGAGGTAATTATCATTATGTCTGGAACAAACATCAATTTAGCGCCATCGGTTTTTGCTATAATCATATCAATTATTTCCGGTAGCTTTTGATTACCAGAGGTAAAATATACTTGCGAGCCCGTTTGCTCTAATATCTTTTTTTCTAGTTCCGATATGAGTTTTCTTCCAAAATTAAACTCCTCCTCACCGAGTATTTCCAAGGCACTTTGTTCAGAGATAACATCTGAGTTATATTTTGACCGTGAAATTGAAGCCCTCCCCCAATTTTTAATATGTTCTTCACTTGCACGAATCCAAGAAGGCTCGCGCAATTCCTCCCCACTATCCCAAAGATATACAACTCCATTGCTATCAATATATGCAAAGTCTTTCATTTCAGTAGGATTTTCATTAGCTGTGATTAGTTTTTCTACACCATGGATTATATTAGATATTGGATATAGTCTAAAACCGCTTTCTGGGATTTGGGTAATTCTCATAAGTTCTCTTGTTATCGATTTATCGTTAATTCCCTCATGACTATTATCATCTTCGGTTATATCGATTTGATTCATAGGCAAGCCTAAAATTAGATTATTAACAGAGTTATCGAAAGCATTACCTAGGGATGAAATCGTTAATATCTTATTGCCACAAGGTAATACTATTTCAAAACCTTTGCTATTAATATTTGATACTGTTGGAATTCCTTCCAATCCAAGAAGAATTAAATCTTTAACCGTTAACCGTGTTTTAGTGCTGAACTGTTCGTCTTTTCCGCTCAACCCTTCCAGTTGGTATGTTCCACTTTCATTATCAAATTTTAATAATAACTCTCGCGGATTTGAACCGATCTCCTCCCCCTTACTTTGTAAAAAGTAAACTAAACTCTGATTACTTTTTCCCTCTTTAGATATTTCCTTTAGATTAATAGTCAAAGTTGTTTTTCTCCCCTTTTTTGAGAATTCTTCACTTATGTGGTAGCTCGTTATACTCTTTGTATTTTCTGGTTGGATAATGAGTTGGCTATGAACTTTTCCAGGAGGATTACCATATATTTGAATTGATTCAATTTTGGAATCTAAGATTATTCGCTCTTGTCTTTGATTCGCACCAACAACAAATCCATTGGGATTTACATTATATTCTGTTCGTAATCCGCCTTTTTCAATCCTATGAATTCCTGGAACGAGGGGTTCTATAATGGGAGTTCCCTTTGTTACTTTTTTCAAATCGAAGAGGTCTACTAATTCACCTATAACACGTCTGGATGTTTTGACTTCTTTTGAAGACATATAAGTGGTTATTTTATCAAAATAAATTTATATTTTCAAGCCTCATAAGGCTCTGATAAATAAATTAGCGCTAGAATTTCGAAAAATAAGTTTAAGCTTGAGGTACCGTATGTTGTTGAAAATCCTCCAAAAAAATAAGATCTTCTCTCGCTTTTATAAAAACAGGGGAATTTACTCTCATTAGTTCTATTCTTTCCATTTTAGCTCTAAAGTCGGTTATTCTCCAACTAAAGTCTATGCCTATTTGTTTATTCAGATCAATTCGCCCTTCACTTATGTCATATGTTGTCTCTCTGAGTCTGGCAATTTCATTAGCTATTTTTATCCCCTGTACTATTTTTTTAATCTCCAAGGCTTCACTGTCACTTAATTGGCCATCTATTGGAAACAATATCTCAAAACGTTTCTGAATCCACGAAACAGTTAGGTCATTAGTTAATAAATTAAACATATCAAATTCTCCTTTTAGCCAATCAAGTCTTGAAGGTTTATTCTTAGTCCCTTCTGGGGTATTTAAATCGATGATCAGTAATATTTTTCTTCTTTCATTTTCGTTTAAATTCATTTTCTCTAAATCCCCATACATTTGCCTTAAGCTAAAATTTGGTTTTTTTTGTCTTCTTATGATTAAAGCATCATGCAATAAAGAGGTAGCAGTTATTATACGAACCTCATCAGGAAAAGCAGTATCTTTGGTTAGTTCACGTGCTAAAAATGCAGTGTAAAAAGAATGTTTAAAATATGGATCATGCGTCGATGAATCTTTGACACCTCTATAAAAATCAGTCGCATATTTAAAAATGCCTTTAACGGTCGACGACATTGCAAATTCAACAAAGCTAGTTAGCTTATCTGAATTTTCAGACGGTCCCCCGTCAATGCTGTTTTTTAAAAATTGTAAGGTCGGGCCGTGATTTTCTGAGCGTCTTTGAAGCCTAAAGAGTTTATTAATATCAAAATAGGTTTTTGAGCTAATTAGTCCTCTGAACGTAAAATGTCTTTCTCGTAATAGTGCAGTCATAAAGTAGACTATTATATCAATCCAAACCCCCTTTTTCAATTTACTGGAGGATGATTTCAACGACGATGAAGAGGAGATAGACTAAGAGAAGGATTTTACCCTCGCGACGGGAGATTTCTTGCTTAGATCTTGAAAAGTAGTAAAAAAGTCCAAGGCCGAGCAAAAACATGACCATCGTCTTAAAGGAATATGAAGCAATACTGATTCGTTGACCATTAAGCAAGGTAAAAATACCAAATAACAAGGTATTTGCGGCCGCGCTCCCAAGATAATCCCCTAGCGCGACTTCCTTTTTCCCGCTTACGACCGATCTTACTGCTAAGCTCAATTCCGGCAAATTAGTACCAACTGATAAGATGATAATGCTGACTAAAAATGGTGAAACGGAAAAAAATTCTGAAAATTCAATCGTCTGGATGACTATAAATCTGCTTGTTATGAATATGACCGTGCTTGCTAAGATCATTTCCAAGATATGTTCAATAATGTACTTCCTTGTTGTTTTTGTCATTTTCGTTGATGTTAACAGGCCCTTTTTCTTTTCAATAAAATAAAATAGAAGCGCATAAAGAAGAATTAAAAATACACTTTCTGTACGAGTCAATACATTATCAGCAATAAGAAAAACCGGAGCGGCAATAACAAGTAATGAAAATATAAGATTGTCAGACGACAGTTGATGGACCATTTTTACCCCATTACCAAGGACTGCTAAAAGTGGGATTACTAAAATAAAAAGAACTAAAGATGCCCCTAGTAGATTCCCTACAAATACATCCGGGGTTTGGTTTATTATTGAGTTTATCCCGACTGAAAACTCAGGAATTGAAGTTAAAATTCCTAAAATAAAAAATGAGACAGCAAATGAAGAGAGTTTTAACTGATGCGTAAATCTATTAATCGCATTTATTATTATCCCACTGCAGTACCAGATAACGAAAAAAGATAATACATAGAATATTAACTTAATAACTAACATAGTTTTATGTTATCACAAAAGAAGAAATTCAATCAGACTAGTGTTGTATAAAATATTTCCGCCTTTCTGAGGCTTTTTCCTAAAAATATTTTTATTATTTTTTCATAGTCGGGATTTAGGTCGGTAACATAGTATTCAACTTTCTTATGTTTTTCTAATTTTTTTTCTATCTCTTGATGGTTTTGAAGATACTCTTCTAATTTTTTTGCAATAATTTTACCCTCACTTATTATCTTTATTTCACGACCGATTGTTTTTTGTATTTCTTTTTCAATCACCTCATAGTGAGTACAGGCTAATACTAAAGCCTTTATCTTTTCTTTTAATAAACCGTCTAAGTATTCTTTTAATATCAGCTTTAGAACTTTATTATTCTTTAGTCCATCTTCAATAAAAGGGACAAGTAGTGGGCAGGCCTGCTGATAAACAGAGCTATTTGGCAAAGTTTTATCAATTTCTCTGACAAACGCTCCGGAATTTACCGTCGCCTTTGTTCCAATTATCCCTATTTTTTGAGTTTTGTTATTTATTATTTGTGATTCTAACTCTTCCACCACTGGTTTAATTACTCCAAGCACTCTCCTATCCGGATAATGCTTAGGTAAATATTCTTGCTGAATTTTTTTAAGTGATGTTGAAGTGGCCGTATTACAAGCTAAAATTATGATTTTGCAGTTTTTTTTAAATAAAAATTCAACTGCTTGCTTAGTAAATTCATAAATTGTCTCGGGCGACCTGTTTCCATACGGCACTCTGGCATTATCACCTAGATAGACATAATTATATTGCGGTAGCTCTTTAAGGAGGGCTTTAAGAATAGTAAGCCCCCCTAGTCCTGAATCGAATACTCCAATTTTCATTTTTATGCTTTGAAAGCAAAGCGGGCTTTAAAGTGACGGAGAGTTAATTCCCTACCGTAGGCAACTTCGATTTTTGGAATAAGATCCCTCTTTTCATGCAAGGCCTTAACTGCAGCAACCGCCGATAATAAATCCTGATCTTCATAGCGAAGCCGCGGGACAGCAAATCGGACAAAATTCACGTCCGGATGAGTCTCTATTTTTGTTTTTTGGTCGTATGACCCAAATGCAAAGTACCCAAGCTCACAAGCCCGATGACCATATAAAGATAATAATAAAGCGGTAAGTGAAATACCCCCAAAATCTTCCGGCTTCATCTTCGTTCCCTTATAAAATTTATTTATGTCAAGATACACTGCGTGGCCTCCGATTGGACTTATGACTGGGATTTTATTATCAATCATCGCCTGGCCAAATCGGGTAACCTGGCCAATCCTATAAGTAAGATAATCTTCATTCACGATTGTTTTTAGGCCCTCAGCAAGGGCCATAATATCACGGCCCGACATGCCTCCATATGTTGGATGACCCTCTTTAACAATCTGGTAATCCAAAATTCCTCCGGGAAGACTCGGGTATTTTTTCATAAAATACCCATCATTTCTGATAAATAATCCCCCACCCATGTTGACTAATCCATCTTTTTTAAAACTAATCGTAATACCATCACAGTAACTAAATATTTTTCTTACAATCTGTAATATTGATTTATTTTTATATTCTTTTTCGTAAGTTTTTATAAACCAGGCGTTTTCGGCAAAACGGCAGGCATCGATAAAAAATGGCAGTTTATAACTATGGACAATTTCGGCCACTTCCCTAATATTTGCGAGTGAAGCCGGCTGACCACCCCCGGTATTATTCGTCAAAGTCATATAAACGACAGGAATTTTTTTTTGATCTGTCTTTAAAAGCTTTTTTAATTTTTCTGTATCCATATTACCCTTAAAATGCGAGGTGCTCTTTTCATCTGTCAGCTCTTTAGAAAAAAGATTGACCGCTTTTATTTTATTTATTTCAATATTGGCGGCCGTTGTATCAAAGTGACCATTGCTTGGGATTATTTGCCCTTCTCCTAGCCTTCCAAGCGCAGTAAATAAAGCGTCTTCGCAAGGCCGACCCTGATGGAAAAGAAATGCGTTTGACTTCCCTTTCTCCGGATTGTTGAAAAACTCTTCACCAAAAGTCTCCCTGATAACTTTAATTAATTCAAAATAACCGCGGTTTGATCCGTATGATTCATCTCCGAGGTGAAGGGCTGCCCATTGTTTATTAGTCATTGTAGTTGTACCCGAATCTGATAAAAAATCGCAGCCAGTAATCATCTCGGCCGGAAAAAAGAAGACATTAAGGCCGACTTTTTCAAGCATTTTTGCCCGCTCGACCGGAGTGTAACTTTTTTTGAATTCAACTGAGTGATTAATGTAGGGACGAGGAGAAATCGGCAGCTGCCGCTCTTCTTTGAATGATTTGACGAGTGATGACAAATTCATTGTAGATAAGTTATCACAATTAAATTAAATGTTCAATAGATTTTTTAATCTATATAAAATATACCTTGTTATACAGCATGGTACTGAGCCAGACGATGGTATCCACTCCATTCTCCTAAATCTACCGTAACATTATCTAAAATAATCGGTGGTACTATTCGTATTTTATCATTAAT
>LBQC01000031.1 GCA_000990565.1 Candidatus Roizmanbacteria bacterium GW2011_GWA2_35_19
ATTATTGACAGTCACTTCTTATTCCGTGCTATAATAAAAGCATATGAAACAAGATTTAAATAATATTATTGAAATTCTTCAAAGCTATCAGGTAAAAAAGGCTGCATTTTTTGGGTCTTATGCCCGCGGTGATTATAATAATCAAAGCGACGTTGATATACTGATCGAATTACCAAAAGGTATGACTCTATTTGGCCTTGTTGATTTAAAGATAGATTTGGAAAAAAAACTTAATAAAGATGTCGACCTTGTCACTTATAGAAGTATCCATCCTTTGTTAAGAGAACGCATTTTAAATGAACAAAAAGTTATTTATGAAACGCACTAATTTTTTATTTCTTTCCGATATTTTAAAGTCGATTAATTACATAGAGAAATTTACTAAGGGTTTTACTATGGAAAAATTTCTTGAAGCAGAAATGGAGCAGTTTTGCCGTTATCAGAAATCTTGAGGTCATAGGCGAGGCAGCGCGAAATATTGACGAAGAATTTAAAAAATCTCACCTGCTTATTCCTTGGCGATCAATTAATGGTTTTAGAAATATTTTAGTTCATGAATATTTTGATGTTGATATGGAGGCGGTTTGGAATGTGATTATTAAAGAGCTTCCATCGCTCAAAAAAGAGGTTGAAGAAGCGCTTTTGACAGAAAATAAGCTCTAATCTTCCTTAATTAATAATATATGTAAGAATGTTCCGCCAAGCAAGATAAATCCTAGGAATTCTAAACCTGCCTGCCGGCAGGCAGGTACTGCGGCCAGAAGATAATAGTGACTAGTGACTGGCGGTTAGTGGTTAGATCTGCTTTGTTTTCACTATTCACTAGCCACTGATCACTAGCCACTAACTTCCATTCATTCGCCCAGTTATTGACAAGCTAAATATTTTTCGTGATATAATAATTGTATATGAAACAAAAAGTTCTGAACTATACAGCTGTTTTCCAAAAAGAGCCAGATGGAGGCTACACTGTTTTTGTGCCGATGCTTCCGGGTTGTGTCTCTTATGGAGAAGACTTGGAAGAAGCAAAAAAGATGATTAACGAAGCAATTGAATTATACATTGAAAGTCTAAGTGAACATAAAGAAGAAATCCCCACAGAAGAAAATATTTTTTATTCACAAATTAATATTAATCCTTCAAAATTGAATACTTCTTATGCCTAAGTTACCTGCTTTGAAACCCAAACAGGCGTTAAAGAAGTTTGAAAAGCTAGGTTTTATTATAGATAGACAATCGGGGAGCCATGTAGTTTTATTTCATCCAAAAACAAAAAGGCGGGCAGTGATTCCACTTCACCTAACAGATTTAAAAAAAGGAACTTTGTCAGCAATTCTTCGTGAAAGTGGGATAAATAAAGAAGAATTTATTCAAATCTAGCTTATTGTATCAATCTACTTTTGACCGAAGCGGTCTGGAAAGGGTGGATTTGGCAATCTAATTATCACTAAAAAAACAATAATTAGCAAGGCAAAGCCGAGAAATTCCAAATACTGCGGCCAGAAGATGATATTTACTTTCGCCCCTTGGGTCGCCGAAGTCCCGTTTTGCTCGGGACGAAGGCGCCAGCCATTACTCCAATTATTCACCAAAACGTGCTCCAAAATCTTCCCATCAGCAAAAGCAATCCAACAGGGGGGAATAGGATTGTATAATGGTTTTAATGGTAGGAAAAATATTTGATTACTTCAGAAAAAGGCCGGGGCTGTTAATCTTGTCTGTCATTTTACTTTTAATTACAGTTGTTAATATCAAACCGGACTTTTATTTGATGGGTTGGGATAACTATTCTTCATATTTTAATCTAAAAACCAATATCTTCCGGACTTTTTTTGCCACTTGGAGGGAATATCGAGGCCTTGGGGTACCTTCCGATGCTGAAGTAACAGACATTTTTCGGCAGATTTTTTATTGGTTAGCTCATTTTATTTTTCCAGAACAACTACTCGATCAAGTTTATTATATGGTTGCCTTATGGGTCGGAATACTTGGGATGTATGCTTTTACTAATCTATTATGGAGAGAAATAGGAAAGGAAAATAATAAGGCTGATTTTTTTGCTACTTTTTCAGCATTTTTTTATTTATTTAATTTAAATACTTTATCGGTTTTTTATGCTTTAATCATTCCTTTTATTAATCGATTCTATTCATTACCCTTAACTCTTTTTTTATTTCTAAGATTTTTAAAATCAAAACATAAAGTTAGGGATTTTTTCATATTAGCATTTACTATCATTATTACTTCAGGAACATATATTACTCCAACTTTAATAATCACCTCATTAGTAGCTTTTTTTATTTTTCTCTGGACATATTTGGATTTAAAGAAGGCAATAGTTTATTGTTTTATTTTTTTATCATTCAATGCCTTTTGGATTTTACCATTCATAAATTATACTTTTAACAAATCTTCAATTATTCCTCTTGCTAGAACCTTCGTAGAAATTAACGAAGCAACTTTAAATCAATCTTCCACCGCTTTTTCCTTTGATAAACAAGTTACTCTAAGGCCGAGCTTTTTTAATATGGCCTATTCTTCTCTCAATGGACAAGAATTTTCCATTCACCCGATGCTTAACGACTATAAAAAACCACTTAACAAGCTGATTATTTTCATATTTCCGGCCTTATTTATTTCAGGAACGCTTTTAATCTTATTTGAAAAAAATAAAGAAAAGAAGTTATTATGGATTCCGACCTGGATCCTATTGTTTCTTTTTTTATCTCTAAAAGAATATAGCCCTTTAGGATTTCTATATGTTTGGATGAAGCACTATATTCCATATTTTGATATAGTTTTTAGAATCTCTGACACAAAATTTCATAGCTATATTGCTTTTGCCGGTAGTATTACTGCCGCTTATGTATTGCTTTGGTTGTTTGGACTTTTTAACAAAATAAAACTGAAAACTGCTTTGCTAATCATATTAACTGTTATCATCACCGGCTATTCCTGGTTATTTAGAAGCTATGTCACTGGTGATCTGATTGGTTTTTTCGTTTACACAAAAATTCCTAAAGCATATTTTGAAATTGCCAAAATCATTAATGACGATCCGGAAGACAGTCGCGTGTTGCACCTGCCAATGGACAACTGGCAAAACTATTGGCGCTCTTACTCTTGGGGATATTTCGGGTCGGCCTTTTTTCATTACCTTATTGATAAACCTTATATTGATAAGACTTTTGAACCTGGAAGTATGGAGAATAGTTATCTTGACTCAAAGATTGGAAAGATTCTTGATTCATTTTATCAAGCAACTAGCACAGAACAAAAACAACTGCAGGCGGAAAATTTCCTAAGTCTTATAAAAAAAGTCGGTATCAAATATCTTATCGTCGATCAGTCTATTTCAACAGACATCTACACGCGTAATATGAACTATAACGCTCGCCAGACCACTGTTCGTGTAATTGAGATGATGCAATATTTGAGACAAAATCCGGACATAAATTATTTGGGAAATTACCCAATATCATTATCAGAACTTTATCCAGATTATAAAAAACTATATCCAGTCAAGAAAACTGGTTTTTCAGCTAATCTTCCAATCGAAACGTCGATAGATCTTTATACAGTTAATGCAATCCGTAAGCCAATTTCGTTTGTTAAAAACGCTACAAACGTCGATCCATATATAGATAATTTACTGGAAACTGATATAAATCTTGGGTCGTCAACAGTAATCCAAGAAAAAAATAATCCCTCCATTTTATATCCATTTAAACAACAAAACCATCAACTAACACGGGATGGTAATGAAGTTATTTTGAGTTATAAAAATTCAAATACGGACTCTCTGACGTACCAGATAAAAACGTCAAACGATAAGGGGCCTTATCTAATAGATATTTATGGAAAAGTTGAAAAAAGTACCCTGAGTTTTGATTTTTATCATCGATATTACCCAAACATTAACGGAAATCAGTTTCAACAATATCTAGGTTCAGAACAATTTGAGCTTCCAAATCCAATCGATAGCTCAGTAGATAGCGCATTTATAGCAAGCAATTGGACTTATAATACCACTCAACAAATTTCATCAACTTATAGAATCAAATTAAATGATATTTTTATTCCAATTCCAATAAATATATCAAATGAAAATACTTATATAACCTCTTACTTAGTTGATGGGAAAAATATTAATATTTCATTATTCGAAAAAAGTGCTGAGTTACTATTACCTAATAATTCTTTAACATCAACTAATCCACCATCATGTTATGGAACGAAGTCTAATTGTGTGAGCGCTCCAATTATATTTCCAAAAAATTTAGATAACAGTGACGGGTATCTAGAGGTCGAAATGCAAATAAAAGGAAGTGCCGAGAAAGGAAGCACCCCACCTGATACTCAATCTCTTTCAAAACAAGTCTTAAATAGTGAAGGAACAACTCCAATCTCTGGTTATATCTGTATACAACAAGGGGAAAATTCTGGTTGCCTAAACTTACATCGTAATTTAAAGATTTTCCCGGATTTAACATCATATTTAGTACCTTTACAGTCGTCTATTTCTGATCAACAATCAGCTACGGTCGTCATCGGGTCGGTTCCGGTGGAAAATTATCAGCAAACAATGAATGTAGAAAATATCAAAGAAATATTTTATTCAAAACTAGAAGAAAAAAACTTAGATTTTAACCCTTTTTTCCCAGATCAGACAGTTGTTATCTCCGGTCCATTATCAATATCTTTCCCTAAATTTTTATCAAATTATTCTTATATTCATAAACCTGACTTTGAATCTTTTAATCTTTCACAAGAAAAATGTCGTGGAGGAGATGATAGGACAGTTATTTACATTGAAAATATACTATTCAACGATGTTCAAAACTGTGACTCATATTTTTATTTAAATTTTAATTACGCTTATCAAAGGCCCTACGTCTTTACTACTGATTATTTTCTTGGCTCTGGCCAGAGTCCTTTTATTGTTTTGGGAAAGAATGGGGACAATTTATTTTTGGAAAGAGTTTCTTTATATCAGGGATATCCAAATCTTTTTTCTAAACAATTTCAAGATCAAGGTCTATTTAGCGGACTTGATAGTATAAAAGAAAAACTAACAAATTCTCAAATGATTACGGCTTCAAGGTTATTTGACCCAACTACGATAACAGATACTTATTCAAAAGATATGAATATTCATATCTTTCAGACGACTGAAAATGAAGGATTGATGGCTTTGGGATCAATTAATATGATTGACTATCCTTCATCATGGAACGAAATGAGCTTGACTTCGGAGAATTTCGGCACAAACTATCAACAGATTTCTGAAGATAATGTATCGTATAAAAAAATATTGCCTTCATTATGGAAGGTCAAAGCAAATTTTCCTCAACCAGGAGATTATTTACTCTTTTTTAATCAGGGCTATGATCGGCAATGGCGACTGTCAAATGGCCAAGAACCACTAAAATGCGATGGTTACGCTAATTGTTTTGCCATTCATTATGACGGACAGTCAAACCCAAAAAAAGAATTCTATATTTTTTATACTCCCGAGACACTATACCTTTTAGGTTGGATACTGACCTTATTCAACTTAGCGGTTTTTGTAAGATCACGTAAAAAGTTTTGAATCTCCCTGATTCTTCGATAAATAAACCAGTTAAATCTCGGTGGAAATAATTTACCGGCAATAAGTTGTGAGTACCAGAATATCCAGTGGTAAAAATTAGCTTCTTGAATATTTTTCGAAGCCCAAACATGAACTTCAAAGGTTTTTTCGATTTGTATCTTATGAGAGGCGATCGATCCCGCCTTATTATGCCATCTGACCCTTGTCAAAATCTTATTCAGGTTGGCTAATTTTCCAACTTGCCCGAGTTGATACCACATATGAACATCATCAGCCGGCCAGAAATATTTTTGGTAGCCCTTAGTTTTAAGATAAGCATCTTTTCTATACATAACTGTTGGATCGGCATACGGGCTCATCAAAAGCCATTGATTTCTTATGTCAGAATCAGATTTTGGAAAAGAAATATTGTCAACAAATCGATAATTTTCGTCAAAAAGGGTAATATCTCCACCAACAACCACATATTCTGGATTTTCTTTTAAAAAATTTACCTGTTCTTTTAATCGATTTGGCATCATAATATCATCCTGATTGATACGGGCGATAAATTCTCCCTTAGCTTTTTTTACGGCATAGTTTAAGCTTGAGGTTAAGCCACGATTTTTTTTGAACCAGTAAAAGTTGACGTTTTTATACTTTTTTTCCAAACGATGACACAATCCCTTGCTTTTATCTTTGGACCCGTCGTCGACCAAGATAATTTCAAAGTTTTTATAAGTTGATTTTTGGACCGATTCGACTGTTTCGACAAGATAAGAAGCGCCGTTATAAACGGGTATGATGACCGAAACCTTTGATGTTTTTCTGAAATTTTTCATATCCTTCGATCTCAGCTCAAATTTAATTAAGCTGATAAGGAAGGACATAAGGGGATATATAGAGATTTTTGATCGCGGGAAGCGATGAGCGCAAAATGCGATCAAAATCTGTTAATAACCACAGTATGTCCTGGAGGACCTCGAGATAAATATCTCTTATTCATTGGATATCCTCCATTGGGTTAGGTTACTGCAAGGGTGCAGACCAGCAGTCGCCGTTCGGGCATGTCACCGTGTTGATGGACGCGGGGGGCGTCGAGGGTGAATGTGCCGAAACAATCGCGAGGCTGAACTGTACGTTCGCCAAACCAGAAATGCCCATAAGCGGGAAAGCTGTATCCGGGGGATACGAGCAATTGCCTGCAGGGCACCACACGAATGTGGCATAAACCGGGTCGGCGGTCAAAGTCGTCCACGCGTCACTAGTGGGAACACCGGCGGCGGCGGCAAGTTGCTGGATGGCAACAATTCCTTGAGTCAGAGAGAGAACTCCTGACTGAATTCGGCGAACAAAAATCGCGGGGAATTCTGTCTGTCCATTAATGCGGCAGGCAACAAGGTTTTGAGGATCACATCCGGTTTCGTCATATTTCAGGCGATTGGCAACAGGACCGGTGAGAACGGTGGGCGTGACCAGGGTCGGGGTGACCATGGCGGTGGGCGACGGGATGAGCGACGCGGTGGGCACGGCGGTGAGGGTCGCGGTGGGCGACGGGATGAGCGACGCGGTGGGCGTGGGCGGGACGTCGTTGACGGGGGGCTCGTAAGAGGGGTCAGCCTTGGGGGCCAATTCCTCTTGAGTCGGGGCGGGGGTGGCTTCTTTCGAAGCAAACGGAGTCGGCATTTTTCCAAGTAATGCTAATCCAAGCACAAGTGCAAGGACGACTCCCAACGTGATGGGTAACCAACTCTTTTTCATGTCATTATCCTTTTTTCTTTGCTTTTTCTCGTTTTCCGTGAGTATCCATATTGGACTGTGTTTGTCCATGGACCTTTTGGAATTGTTATCACCGATCGCGGTGAAGGTAGGGGTTGAGTTCACTCCCTGGTTCCTGGTTTTATCTCCTTTCTTAATGGATTCCGCGATGAAGACAATGAGATAGGGATTAGTGACTAGTGATTAGTGGCTAGTTAGTTAGAATGAGAGGGAAGTTAGGAATGGAAACGAGTTAAGAAAATAGAAATTGAAGTTGGATCAATCCAAATTCCATATTCTACCTTCCTAACCCGCCTCCAAGCCCATCTTCTATCCTCAATTTAAAGAGTAGTTTAAGCTTGCGAGAAGACCTTATCTTCGACTTTATCAAGCCGTCTTTCATGATCATCTAAGACATCATCAGTCTCTTTTTTGTTTTTGTCAAGTTTTTGGTTAATTTCACCAACCATTTTTATAACAGTTGTAATTTCCTTGACAATTATACCGGTGTTTTTTTCAAAAGCGTCTTTCATTTCTTTTTTAAATTCATTTTTAGTGACGAAAGTTTTTTTCAGTTTTGTGACATCTTTGTCTGTGATCATGATTACATTCTACTACTCAATATTTTTTTGTCAATATTTGTCTTCAGTGTGGAATCCATGATGCTCTAATCATCAATCCCGATTTTATGAATTAAAATTCACAAATCAGAATGATTTTCAGCATCGAGGAGGCCCGCCTTCGTTAAAACTTCGGCGGGGTAAATGATTTCAGGTTCGTGTTCGTGCCCATGTGCCCATATAAGCCCATAGAAATATATTTACCCGCTGATAATCGCTCCACGAGCCGCGCTACGAATAGTAGGTAAGGCGAGTGGTAAGATATAGCGGGGTAACCTGATTCCGACTTAACGTCGGAAATAGATAGTC
>LBQC01000032.1 GCA_000990565.1 Candidatus Roizmanbacteria bacterium GW2011_GWA2_35_19
ATACATATGTTTTATGCCCGATTTATTAAAGACAAGGGATATAAGGACGGATTATTTAGAATTCCACTAGACATGGTCTTTGCTTACATGGAGGGTCTTGCATACTTAATATTATTTATCTCAAATGTCAAAGCTCAAATCGCAAAACTACATCTCAAATTTAAAAAATTTAAGGTTTAAAGTTGTAGATTTGACATTTGCGATTTGAGATTTGAGATTAATCATATGAAAATAGGATTTATTTTCGTTTTATACAAAACGCCAAAGAGTGAAATTCAAAGACTTAAAAAGGAAGTAAAGTTATTAGGTCTAAAAGATTATGAGGTATATTTTATTGATAATACTTATAACAATATTGGCTACTCGGGTGGAGTTAATATCGGCATAAAAAAGGGTTTGAAAGACAATGTCGACATCTTTATTGTCTGCAATCCTGACATTTCCTTCAAACTACACCCCTGGGGTGTAGGCGGGCTTGAGGCATCGCGCAATTTTGACGTCTGGGGATTTTCAATGAAGCAGGATAATAAGATTTATTATGGAGGAGAAATTGATAAATGGAGAATGAGCGGAGGACTAATCTCTATAAAGCCAACAACAAAATTTGCCCCGGTTGATTTCCCGTCAGGGTCACTCATGTTTATAAAGCGAAAAGTTATTGAGTCTATCGGTCTTTGGGATGAAAGTTACTTTCTTTATTATGATGAAGTTGACTACTGTGTCCGAGCTAAAAAAGCAGGATTTAAGGTCGGCATCGATTCAAAACAATTATATGAGCACTTTGAAGTCTCAAAATATAACCCGGATAAAGAGTTTTATTTGTTTAAAAGCCGACTAAAGTTTTTGGCTAAATATGGTACAACTAAGCAAAAAATTCGTGAGATTATTAGAATACCAAAGACAATCTATGAAGAAATAATTAAAAGACCTTTTTATTTAAATTTTTTTAGTTTAAATGTTTCGTCATTACTCAATAAGGTATTACATTTTTTTCTTTTCATTCTTCTTATTAGATATTTTAAGCCCGAGGAATATGCAATATATACTTTGGCCTGGACTCACATCGGGCTTTTATCACCTCTTCTTGACTTTGGTACGACCTCATATGGGTTGGTGTATCTAACTAATCAAAAAAATAATAAATTCTCGACTTTATTTTCATTTAGAGTAATATTATCGATATTAACTTTTGTACTTACTCTGGGGTTGGCAATTGCCTTCAAGTATCCTCCAAAAACCTTATCTGCAATTGCTTTTACTTCAATTGCAATATTTGCCAATATGTTATCCGGATCGCTCTTAATCTTTTCCTCGATAGCTAATAAATCATACATCGTGTCAGTTGTATCAATGATATTTCAAATAATACTAGTAGTCACTCTCTCCTTTTCGATTATTTTTACAAAAAATTTATCCAACGTCTTTCTTTTCACATTTTTACTGTATGGTTTATACGGCTTATTTAACTATTTTTATTTGAAGCTACAAAAAATAAATTTGAATTTCAAATTTGAACCATCTTCATGGTTCACAATCGCAAAAAAATCTATAATATTTCTCTTGATTAGCCTCTTGGCCGGCTTCTATTCGAAAGTCGATGTACTATTACTTAATTTTTTGAAAGGTCCACGAGAGGTCGGGTTATATTCTGCTGGATATAGATTTTTAGATGCATTAATGTTTATGGTAGTTGCTTATAACGTATCCTCAATGCCGGTATTTTCGAGACTTTTTCAAGAAAAAAAGAAAATAATTTTTATGTCTAAACTGAAAAAAGATTTCATTTTACTTATCACACTTGGCGGTGGAGCCGCTTTAGCTATCAACCTCCTCGCTCCATTTTTTCTACCTCTTATCCTTAAGGGCGAATATCTATCTTCAATTAAAGTACTCCGTGTTATTATCTTTGCTCTGCCACTTATCCTTTTAACCTCGATTTCATTAAATGGATTATATGCAATCAATAAAGCTAAATACGTAATCTATATATTTACATTTCAATTAATATATAATCTATCCTTAAATTACCTTTTAATACCGATATATGGTTTCATAGCCTCCGCATGGATTACTTTGACAGGCGAGGCGCTAAATACGATCTTGACTTTTATTATTTTTAAAAAATTTACTAATGAAAATTTCAGTTGACGGAGGAAGTTTTTGCACCCCCGAAAACAATCAATTTGGAAACTATACTTTTTCAAATAGCCTCATAAACGCATTGAGTAAATACGATAAGAAGAACAAATATACAATCTATACTTTTTGCAATTTTCCAAAAGACATTCCTTTAAGTAAAAATTTTACATCTAAAAAAATATTACCTAAATATTTTTGGTCAAAAGTCAGGGTTGCTATTGAGGAAATAGCTAATAAAAAAGATATATATTTAGCTTTAAATCAATCGATCCCAATGATGTCATTCTCAAAAATTATCTCTTTTTCTCATGGTTTATCGTTTCATTTTTATCCGGGGTTATACAAGGATTTTTCAAAATTGA
Organism: Candidatus Roizmanbacteria bacterium GW2011_GWA2_35_19; assembly: GCA_000990565.1. GTDB lineage: Bacteria > Patescibacteriota > Microgenomatia > UBA1406 > GWC2-37-13 > GWC2-37-13. The sequence goes on from LBQC01000032.1 coordinate 2,502, forward strand.
ATGATCAGTTAGAGGAGATGATTGACGACTCGGATAAAATTATCGTATCTTCAACTAGGGTGAAAAGTGAATTGATTGAAATTGAAAGTAATGTGTCAAATAAAATCAAAGTCATTCCATATGGGATCCCTGTTGACATGATGAGTAAAGAAAAAGAAAAAGCTAATTCCACTGAAAAGTATTTTGTGCACGTTGGAATGGATCATCCGATCAAAAACATAGATTTTATTATAAAAGCCTTTAAAAGCTTAAAAAATGGAAAACTGATGAATGGTTACAAGTTATATTTGGTAGGTTGCAGAAGACGTATTAATGATAGTCATATAAAAGTAATCCCATATGCAAATAGGACACATTTAAAAAAACTTTACAGAGGAGCAACGGCTACTCTCACTTCTTCGTTTTATGAAAGCTTCAATCTCCCAGTACTTGAATCACTTTCTCAAGGGACTAAGGTAGTAGGCTTAAGACAGGCTATAGTGCCCGAGCTTCGGCCATATGTTGCCTTAGCTGACGATCTTAATGAATTTAGGGACCTGATGAAAAAGGTGGTCAAAAATCCCGGCTTTAGAAACACAAAAAAAATAAAAAAAGAATTCAGTTGGGAAAATTACGTCAGAAAACTGGTAAAATTGTATTGAATAGTAATATTTATGAATATATCTGCGGTAGTCTTAACTAGAAATGAAGTAAAGAATATAAAAAAATGTTTGGATTCGCTGGATTTTTGTGAAGAAATAATTATTATTGATGATTTTTCGACAGATAAAACTACAGAAATAATTCAAAATTTAAAGTCTAAAGTTAAAATATATTCAAGAAAATTAGGCGGTGATTTTGCTGCTCAAAGAAACTTTGGACTAAGTAAAGCTAAGAGTGATTGGATACTTTTTTTGGACGCGGATGAAGAAATTACACCAGAATTAAAAAAAGAAATTGCAAATAATATAAAGAGCGAAAATTCAACCGAAGCTTTCTTTTTGAAGCGACGGGACTATTTTTGGGGCCGTGAACTTAGACATGGAGAACTAGCCAAAGTTACATCAAAAGGATTAATAAGATTAGTAAAAAAGGATAGCGGGAAATGGATGGGGAATGTCCATGAAGTATTTCATACAGCCCGAAACTGCAAGACCTTAAACGGGCACATCAACCACTATCCACACCCAACCTTGTCAGAATTTATTAAAGATATAAATAAATATTCAACTTTAAGAGCGCATGAACTTCAAAGACGAGGATATGAAACGAACCTTTTTAAAATTGTTTTTATGCCAATCATAAAATTTATTTTTAATTACTTTATAATGTTGGGATTTTTAGATGGAGCGGCTGGATTCACTTATTCATTTATGATGAGCTTTCACTCATTTTTGGTTCGATCTAAGCTGTATCAATTAAATTATCTTGGTCATCCCGAGAGTAGTGAGGGATCTAGCGACGAAGGGAGCGCGAATAATTAATTTACGCTTCGCTAGATTTCTCAGTCGTTTCCTTCCTTCGAAATGACATATGGTTTTTTTATTTTATATTTCAATATTTTTGTTTTCTCTAGGTCAATTGGGTCGTATAACACTTAATGATTCGCAAATTAATTTTTATTTTTACGAAGTTTTCTTAATACTTTGTTTGATAGGGTTCTTTGTAAAATACAAAATAAAACCGCTTCTTGAATTTCTTAAGCGGGAAAGGATAATTAAGTATTTCTTTGTTTGGTTGCTTATTAGCTTCTTAGTCAGGATTTCTAACTATTCTCTTAATCAAAATATTATATCTGGGCTATATTTATTGAGACTTCTTTTTTATCCAATTTTTTTTATTTATCTAAAGAAGGCAAGCATCAAAATAAAGTATTTTAATTTCGTATCAATATTAATTATTATCTCTTCATTTATCCAATATTTTTTTTACCCAGATTTAAGAAATCTAATTTACCAAGGTTGGGACCCTCATTTGAATCGGATGTTTGGGCTATTTTTTGACACGTCGATAGCTGCTTCAATTTATTCAATTTTATTTTTATTTTTTTTAAGAAAAAAAAATTACTTATTTTCTGTTCTATTTTTAACCTGCGTAGTGTTAACTTTCTCAAGAAGCGCTTACCTAGTTTTATTTCTTACATTAATAATTACTTATGCTTTTAGTAAAAACCTCAAAAATATTTTCATTTTTGCAACAATATTTTTATTTGTCTTTGTTATTGCGCCAAAAAATTTTGGCAAAGGAGTGGAGCTTTCAAGAATATTTACTGTTAATTCGCGAATTTCTGACTATAAGGCAGCATTCAGCGCTTCTATGAAATCACCGATCGTCGGATATGGGTACAATAGGATACAATTTATTAAAAGCGCCCAGCCGACCACAATTAATTCTTATCCATCACACTCAAATTCTGCCTTTAGTTCAAGTTATCTGACAATTCTTGTGACAACTGGAATAATTGGCCTCGGTTTATTTTTACTGAGTTTGTTGAGATTGTTTTTTGTTAAAAACGCTCATGTCGATGTTTTACTATTTGTTAGTCTTATATCTTTTACTGACAATATAATTCTTCACCCTTTTATTATCGTTCTTCTTGGAATGACTATTCTTCTTTCTGATAGGTCACGGTGAATGTTTTTTCTTCTAAGTTCCCGGCAATATCGGCCGCGACTACAACAATAGTGTTTTCACCCTCTTTGAGTCTAACTGAAGTATGAAAGTTACCGTTAGCGTCAACTACTATTGGTAAGTCATTAACTTTTACAAAAATTTCTTTATTTGTTTTTCCGCTAATCTGAATTTCATTTTTGGAAGTTGTGGATTTGTCTTGTGGGTCAGAAATTTCAAGGAGCGGTTTCTCGTCAATAAAAGTTACTTTAAAAATAGTTGTTTTTTTACTATTTTTTCCGTCCTTTGTTGACGCTTTAATGAAAACTTCATTACTTCCTTTTTCTAAATCACCAATTTCCTGAGTAAAACTATCACTTGAAATTAAATCAGTTTCTTCAACTTTTTCTCCGTTAATGTAAAACTTAAGATTACTAAAATTTAATACTGATCCGGATACGACGATACGAGCGCTATTAGTCGCAACCGGAATATTATCTATATTTATAAGGCCATAAATATCTTCGGATTTAGTCAGCGGTGTTGTAGAATCCTTTGAAAATAAATTAGCGATGTAAACAGAACCGTTAAGAATAATTTTAAATCCGACTGTAAAAATAAAATATATCAAAACCACTAAAATTCCCAAAAAAATAAAGACGGTTGATTTTATATCACGCTTACCTTGAAAATCTAGTCTTCTCATGAGCCGATGGTCGGAATCGAACCGACGACCTACTGTTTACGATACAGTTGCTGATGAATGCCTGGAAATTTTTTGAGGCGGTCCTTTCCTTAAGAAATTGAATCGCCTTTTCTTGCTTTATCCCGGTCGCTACATCATTATCAGGATTTACAACAAGAATTGGTAATGTAATTTTATTGAAATTTTTATATTCATTTTCGGGGTGAGTACCGTTAAAAACAAAACAATTATTATTTGGATTTGTATAGTTCCAGAAAGAGGCGGCAGAGATCGGACAATTACTCCAAAGTTTTACAGGCATTAATTCTTTTCCTTTACCTTCATTAACTAATCTTTTAGCAATCAGAGAATATTTTTCCCACTCAGGAACCATAAAGTCAAACTGATACCTGACATCGGCGGTTGTTAGTAAAATTATTTTTGATACTTTATGATTAGGATTATTTACGATGTAATAACAAATTTTATGTGGGCCAAGACTGTGACCTTGAAGAATAATTTCATCAAATCCTAAATCTAAAACATAAGTGATAACGCCCTGAATGTCATATTGTGAATCTTCGAGAATATCATACATTGATCCACCTTGCTCCCAAATAAAACCGGTCGACGTCTTTTTTATTAAATCAGCCATATAATCATGACCTCGATTATTAAACGTCAAGAATGCATAACCATTTTCAGCGTATCTATTTCCTAAAACAGATACGAAATGATTTTGCACAAAATTACCTTCTTTTCCATGAACATGAATAATTATTTTTTTAGTTTTTTTTAGAGGTTCAAATAAAATGGAGTCCAATTCAATACCGTCGGTTGAATATGCTTTATGGAGAGAGATTTTTGTTTTATTAGTCATAAATTATTTTAACTAACTGAGCGATTATACCAAACCGCTCGAACTTATTTTGTCAAAAACTTATGATGAGATTATTATAGACAAATTTTTTTAAGATTGCGACACTTCGCAGTTGTTTTTGCGACATGACGAGCTTCAAAACTGGGGACTGAGGACTGTGGGAGCGCTGACGATCAGAGCCGACCATTAAGAAGCTTCCCGTCTGGGGGTAAGGCTTTGGCGGTCTACGGAGCTGGGGAACTTCCGGCGTTAGGTCAGACAACCGGCTAACCTGTCAGTCAGCCGGACACCAAACTAACCCAACCACAACCAGTCGGCCATTCTGTCAGCCGGCTAAACTTTCAAACACCATACGCCCTCGCTCAGTCGCTCGGGCATCTTCCTCCTCCGCTTTCAGCTACGGAGGACAAGACCGCCTCCCTTAGTCGGTCGGCGGATTTCGACTTCATCTTTTACTTCCCTTGTTGAGCCCTCCCTCCGGTCGGGCTTCCCGCCTCCTCCCGACTGATGAGTAAGGTCGGGATACGGCGGATACTAATGTATTGTCTTAGTCACTCGCCCTGTCCAACTCCCACAAGTCCATCCCTCGCTCAGTCGCTCGGGATTCTTTTCCGCCTCCGCTTCGCTCCGGCGGTTTTCCAGTTCATCCTTTTCCGGTCGGGGGAAGTCGGCATTTTTTATTATAGAATATAAATTAAACGGTTAAATCATAGATTTTCTTGATAGTCATATGAAAAAGTTTTTCTTCCATTCATCATATTGCATAAGTAAACTTGACAATTTATCAGGACTATATTCACTAAACTTTTGAGAAGTCAAAACTGCACTTCTAGCTAATTCACCAATTCCTTCAGCGCGCATCGACAACAATTCTTCTTCATTATAACCTTCATTAATAAGGTATTTCCATTCTTGAGTACCTGGGTATGGACGGAAGATAAAAATACTACCATTAAAAAAACCAGGATATTTTTGAGTAAGATTTCTAGCTAAATCAATAGTGCTTTGAGTTTCTTCTTTAGTTTCAGTTGGTAGTCCAATTATAAAATAACCTTTAACTTTTATGCCTCGTTTAGTTAATTCGACTAAACTTTTTTCAATTTCTGCCATACTAACTTGTTTATTGATTCTTTTCCTTAATCTTTCAGAGCCCGATTCAATTCCCATTGCAAATTCATTGGCACCATTTTCTTTCAGATAATCAAAAAAACTGGAATTAAATTTAGCTAATATACTAGCCCTTCCTGTTGCATCCCAATATAAATTTGAGACGCCAGTTTTTCTTAAAGCTTCTAGAATAGATCGTGTTCTTTTTTCGCTAGACATAAACAAATCGTCCATAAATCTTACAGATTGAATTCCACTATCTACTAACAAACCTTTAATTTCACTAGCAACACTTTCTACTCCACGATTTCTAACATCTAAACTTAGAGAGCTTCTTGCGCCAGCACAAAATGTACAATCAAACGGGCAACCTCTTGAAGTTAATACTCGCGATTCATGCATACCAGTACGGTAGTCAATTGACGGATCATTATCCAAAAATTTTCTATTTAATATAGGTAGCTCATCTAAGTTATTAGGAACAGATAGACCAGGTGTAAACTCCATATTTCCTTTATTTAACCAAAATGCTCCTGGAATACTATGTACATCTTGACCGTCTAATATTGCAGTTACTGCTAACTCAGCTTCGCTTCTAATCAATATTACTTTTTCATGGACTAACGCAAATTCTCTTAATGTTTTTTCTGTTAAAGATGTAGCGTGTGAACCACCGATTATTAAGGGTATATTTTGATCTAAATTTTTGGCAAAAGACAAAGCCTGCGGTCGAGCCGGTGTTAGAACATTAATTCCAGCAAATCTCGGGTTTAAAGCATTCACAATATTTGCGATTGTTGATTGACCAATACCATGATGTTCAGCGTCAACTAAACCCACGTTATGACCTCTGCGGGCAGATTTTGAAGCAATATAAGCTAAGCCCAGGGGGGGCAATACTTCATAGTCATCTTTTGGTCTTTTATCATAATCTCTTAAAGGAGAATTGACCAATATTAAATCAGGGTTACTAGATTGTCTCAGGCCGGCAACATGTTCTATTTGCATAGGGAAAAATTAAAATAGAATAAAGGTAAACCTATAGTAATTATAGCAGTAGGAGGTTTTAAAAACAAGATTAAATATTTAAATATTTTTTAACCAACTCTTTTAGTTCATTGCTTATCCTCCATCGCTTCTGATATTTAATTTTAAAATCAATAAAGTTAGATAAGACAGCGGCACGGCTTCCGGTAATTTCCATTACCTTACCAATATCTTTGAAGATCAAACCATGTTGACGAAGTTCCCAAGCTTGATAATATCTTTTGAGATTTCTTGCCATAAATTTATATAACAAACAAAGCTCCCCGTCAGCCGGAATCCTTGCGGATTCCCATAACCCTTTCGAGTTACGACCACGTTAGGTTAACTGAACAGGGAGCTCCTTATTATTATTCATAATAAGAAGAAAGTATATTAAATAGTATATTAAATATGGCTTTATTTAAAATAGTCAATTCTACAGTTAAAAAATTAATTGTTCGTGACCTTAATTTAGAACGTCGCCTTCAGGAACTTTTCGAATTAAATTTAGAAGAAATTTTAAATATAATTTTTCTTGCTCACGAATATTCAACAAGCTTTGGCGGACGAATTGATACTCTTGGAATAGATAAAAACGGATCACCTTGCATTATCGAGTATAAAAAAAATCAAAACGATAACGTTATTAATCAAGGTCTTTCATATTTACACTGGCTACTTGATCATAAAGCCGATTTTGAAATATTGTGTCAAGACAAAAAAGTAAATATAGAAATTGATTGGGATTCCCCTAGAGTTATTTGTATTGCTGAAAATTACAATAAATTTGATCTTGATACAGCGGATATTTTGCCAATAAATGTTGAGTTACTACGTTATCGTATTTATGATGAAAATATTTTGTATGTTGAACCAGAGAACTATCAAAAGGTTAGAATATCTACATCAGGTATAGTAAGAAAAACAAAACAAGGAAAAGAAAAAACTGAGCGATTACAAAAAACATACTCACTTGATGATCATCTTTCCGGAATAGATAAAAAAACAGTTAATCTATTTCAAGCCTTAAGAGAAAAAATTTTATCACTGGATGAAAATATTATTGAAGAAGCGAAATCAAAATATATAGCTTATAAAACATCAACAAATTTTACAGATATTGTTATCAAACAATACGGGCTTAAAATCTTTCTTAATGTAAAAAGCGGACAGCTTAATGATCCAAAAAGTTTAGCTCGTGATTTAACGAAACCGAAAAAGATAGGACATTGGGGCAATGGTGACTATGAAGTAAAACTTGAAAAAGAAGGTGAGCTTGAAGAAATTTTTTTACTTATTAAACAAAGTTATGATCTAAATAAGTAGTTTTATGGCAAACAAAAATCTTAAAAATGCAAGACGAGCAAAAAATGACGAGTTTTATACTCAGTATATAGATATTCAAAAAGAGGTTGAGGCTTATCTAGAATATAACCCGGATGTATTCCGTGACAAGGTAGTGTATTGCAATTGTGATGACCCTTTTGAGAGTAATTTTTTTCGCTATTTCGTGCTCAATTTCAATAGGTTTGGATTAAAAACACTTATCACCACGAGTTACAAACCATCGCCAGTGGCAAACACACAGATAGCGTTATTTGGCAACGATAAAACTCCCACAAAGTCAAAAGGCCGCCCCAAGATAACCGCTAACAAATTTATTATCAACGAAGTTCACGACATAGACGGCGACGGTGAGTTCAATTTAAAGGATGTTGCTAAACAGTTAAAAGCAAATAAACATAACGAATGGATGCCGTTAGGCGCCGATGGTGACTTTCGAAGTGATGAATGTGTAAGTCTGCTTAAACAATCCGATATTGTCGTAACGAATCCACCTTTCAGTTTGTTTCGTGAATATGTAAAACAACTTTTTGATTCTGATAAAAAGTTTTTGATTATCGGCAGTATGAATGCGATTACGTATAAAGAGATTTTTCCACTTCTTAAGGATAATAAAATGTGGCTCGGAGCTGGTAAAAATGACGGAAGAAATGTGTGGTATCAGGTCCCTGATAGTTATGAAAATTTCCATAAAAAGGAAAGTGGTAAAAAATATGCGTATGTTGCAGGAACGGTTTGGTTTACTAACCTTGACCATGGTCGTCGTCATCAACCATTGCCATTAATGACTGAGAAAGAAATAATTAAATTTGTTACAAAAAAGCCTTTTGAAAAATACGACAACTATGATGCTATTGAAGTGCCGTTGGTTAAAAATATTCCGAGTGATTACGGTGGTGTAATGGGCGTACCTATAAGTTATCTTAGTAAATATAATCCCGAACAGTTTAAGATATTAGGATTAAGCAGGTACACTAAGACACAAGGAATGTCTAAGGCATTTGTTGATGCATACTATAAATCTGGACAAAAAGGTACAATCAGCGAAGGACACCCGGACTTATGTTATTATGATCATAATAATCGACCAGTTGTCCCTTACATGAGAGTTTTAATTAAATTAAACAAAGTAGTAAATAAATGAAAACAACACTCAAAACTACTATTACTGTTAAAGATATTTGTGAAGGGTTCGTCTATAACGAATTGGAAGGTAAGGGCTTATTTGGTCTGTCTGGAAAATTAACGATTCAGCCGGAGTATCAAAGAAACTATATTTATGCTTCTGATGGCGGAAAAAAAGAAGTAGCTGTTATTGAATCAATACTAAAAGGATATCCAATAGGATTGATTTATTTCAATAAAGTCAGTGAAGAGAAACTTGAAGTCCTAGATGGACAACAACGTATCACCAGTCTTGGACGTTTTGTGACCGATAAATTTGCTATAAAAGATGAAAATGGGATGGAACAATATTTTGGTGGTATGGCAAAAGACAAAAAAGACAAGATATTGGAAACTAAACTGCTTATTTATGAATGTGCGGGAACAGAAAGCCAGATAAAGGAGTGGTTTAAAACGATCAATATTGCTGGGGTTCCGCTTGTCCCCCAAGAATTATTAAATGCGATTTATTCCGGACCATTCGTTACGTTAGGCAAAGAAGAATTTAGCAACAGCCAAAATGCCAATATTCAAAAATGGAGCGCCTACATAAAGGGCAGCGCAAATCGACAGGCATTCTTTGAGAGAGCTTTAGACTGGGTAAGTAAAGGAAATATTGATGATTACATGAGTAGTCATCGTTTTGATAAAAATATAAATGAGTTAAAAAAATATTTTAACAGCGTGATTGATTGGGTATCTATCGTATTTACCGATGTAGAAAGCGAGATGTGCGGGCTTGAGTGGGGACGATTGTATGAACAGTATCATAAGGAAACCTATGACCCCACGAAAATGTCAATCGAAGTGCGTAAGTTATATAGTGATCCGTATATCAAAAACCGCAAGGGTATTTTTGAGTTTATTCTTGGCGGTTCTATTGATACAAAATTGCTTGAAGTCCGAATTTTTGATGAAGCAACAAAAAAAGCAGTTTATACAATACAAACCGCTAAAGCGGAGAAAAAAGGCGAGTCAAACTGCCCGCATTGTGCTATTGGACATGATGCCAACAAAGAGAAAATTTGGAGTTTGAACGATATGGACGCCGACCATGTTTCAGCTTGGAGTAAGGGCGGTAAAAGCAATATTAATAATTGTCAAATGCTGTGTAGAACTCATAATCGAGCAAAAGGTAATCGGTAAACAAGACAACCGGACTAAATCTGGAAAATAATAAAGATTGAAAAAAGAATTATCAAAAATGATTTGGTGATTTATTGAAAAAATGAAATAAATAAATGTCTTCTATTTTTAAAATTTTTCTAAGAAGTTTATTAATGAATTTAAATTTCGATGATTGATTTTAACATGAGTAGTTATTTCTCCTATAACTACCATTTTTCTATTACGTAAAGAGACTAGTACTTTTGACATTTTACTGAACGGATCTACATTAGGGGCAACGCCAATTATTTTTATAGTTATAGAATTTTTTTTATTTAAGTTTTTCATTAATTTAAGGGATAGCTTATTCGCTATAACCCTCAAGTCATATGGAAAATGATATTTTTTGTCAAATCCTAAACAAATACGTTTTATTGAATCATTAGTTTGTAACGGTATTCTGTAAAATGAAATTTCTTCAGGAGGTTTTTGTTCCTGTAACCTAATAAAATTAGACCAATATTGTAAAATTAGTATTTCTTTTTCATCTTTACTAAACCTCCAATCCATAAACCCAATTTTATCAACTCTCGGACTTTCTTGATTGAACTCTTCTAAGTAATGCTTATTAAGTTCTAATCGCAAAGCATTTTCAAATAAGCCTAGATTAGTAAAACATTTAGATACGAATTCAAAAGAAATTTGTTTTTTATTTTGTTCGTTAAATATATAGGTGTTTGTTTTTTTATTAAAAGTATAATTATTATGACCAGCTAATTTGCGTATTTCTGGTATGAAAGTTGAATTAAGTAGAATTTTTAATGAACCACTCAGGACTTTATTGAGGTAAGCTACTGCTAGGCCTTTATTTAGAAAACTACTTTTATTAATTATTGGCTTGTTATTAAATTTTAAATTTTTAAACGGATTATTAGAAAAATTTTCTCCATTTTTTATAAATTGAAGGTTCAATAATAATTCAAGAAAAAAACTTATTTCAAATAGATCTTTATAGGCATTCACTAAAAAGTGATGATCCATTTCTTTTATTTGAACTAAATTTAAATCTTTTTTATAAGATTTATTATTATTCGCAACTAATTCATCGAAAGAATAATATACAGCGGACATTGTTGCGTTTGCTCTTTTCATCTGGTCAGTAGCAAGTTTAATTTTTTCATGACTCCAAACTAGCAACTCTTTATAGCCATTAATATTCTTTTTTTGACACTCGGTAATTATTTCATTTACTTCACCAGGCATCGAAAATTTTGACTTTGGATTAGATTTTTCTATCTCAAGAATTTCGTCTCCAAAAGTAAGGGCGTATTGAAGAGTATAAATTCCATAATCAACTGCAATTGGTCCATTAACAGGTACGTAAGGAAAAAGAATATCACAAGCTTTATCAAAATCTGTTTCCAGAAGAGAAAAAGATTTTATTAATGTTTCAACTACTTCATGTTTGCTGTATTTAACTTCTATATTTTTTCGGAAGATTTTTTTCAGAAAATTTGCCATAGTAAATAAAATTATGTAATCAATAAGGCTGCCAAATATTTATTATTCAATCGACAACTCATCAATGTTAGGTAAATTTTATTCCAAACGGAAAAACTTCTATTATTTAAGACTGTGACACATCCTTTGCTATATGACCCGTAATGTAAAAATATATCTTCTTGTTTTCCTTTTTCAGAAATCATACGAAACCATGTTTCTACAAAACGAGAGCCCCCAATTTTTTCACTAAAATATTCAGGATTTAGTATTTTTAAGATAGGTCTTTCGGGAATTAGTAGATTGTATTTTCCTTTAACAATTTTTTTATCTACTTCTACATTAAATTTTCCTACATTTTCTACAAATAAAATCTTTTTATTTCTAAATAGTTTTAATGAAATTTTACTTGCAGGAAGTTCAGTTGAAAGATATGAAATATTTGTTTTTTTATCTTTATACTTATATGGTAACGTTAAAATTTTTTCTTTATGAATGCCTTCTTCTACTCTTATTATTTCTCCATTAGGGTTCTTATTATTTAAGCTGACTTTTGTTTTATAACAAAGAGGCGTTTTTATTTCGTCTTCAGTTAAGCCATTTAACCAACCTGAATGTTCTCGATCCAAGACATCATTAATACAAAAAAACTTTCGCATTATTTTAGCCTTTTGGAAGTAAGTAATAATAAGAAGCCACAGCAAAATAAAGAAATTTACTATCACTATTGTATTTTGATAATAAATTTGTTATTTCATTATCAGAAAAAGAGGCTGTATTTTTAAAAAATTCTTCAACCGCTATTTCTATTGATTTATAATCATCAATATACTTGTTTGACTGAACCTGCATTATTCCATAAGTTCCGGATTTGAAAACATAAGATTTAACTCTTTCTATTTTTCGAACCCATAAGGGTCTCTGTATATTTTCAGTAATACAGATTGCCATTACTAAATCTTTATTTGCCTGATATTTTTCACAGATTGTGTTTAAATGTTTAACTAAGCTTGCTGATAGTGAATTTTTTGATTTTTCAATAATAATATCTTCTGAAATATATTCGTTTCTGTATATTTTGTAGAAAAAAACTGTAAGTATCGAAGAAAACAATGCTGCCCAAATATTATCTATTACAGCCCATGTAGGAATAAAAGGAATTAAAAATTTCTGTTTACCTAAGAAACCACCTATATACCCACTAAGTGAGATTAAAATTATTGTAAAAGCGTGCATCGACATTTGAAAATATTTATTAAAGAATGTAGCAATAGATTTATTTTTTGACAATAATTTCCAAAAAGCTACTCCATTTGTACTTAAAGAATGAATTAATCCAATAGAAAGACCAGTTAATTCAAGATTTTGAATTCGAAAATTTTTAACAAAGAAACTTAAAATAAGCGAGGAGATAATAATTGCTGGGAGAAGTGTGAAAGAAAAATATCTGATTGGGGAAACACTAATAAATAATGATGTGTAGTCAGAAACAGAGAAATATAGTTCAGGCCATTTATTTTTGAAAGCAAGATAAAATAATCTAATTATTATTACGGACAAAAAAATAGGCAAAATATTTAACCAAGGTATTTTGCTATAAAAATCTAGTAAAATTTCCATATTTATTAGTTAGAACTCCAAATCCCTAAATTTTTTTCTTTGGCAGATTTTTCTGCAGACAACAATTCATCCTGATATTTTATCTTGGCTCTTTTCTCATAAAGGACAACTCGGGCAAGTCCATTTCTCACCAACTCAATATTAAGATTAACTCCGTCAACAAATACATAACCTAATTCCCTTCCAAATTTATCTTCTTTGTATTTTTCTTCTTGCTCAAATGCAACTTCTTTTCCTAAGGTTAAATTCTTTGTAAATTCAACCGCTTCTTTGTAATATGATTCTTTCATTTCCGGTGCATTAACCCCATAAAGTCTAAAGGTTTTTCCGTCACTTAATTTTAAAGTGTCTCCGTCAGATACTTCAGCAACCGTTAGCTTTTGGATTGGGGGTATTGGGGTAATTGGGGATAAATTTATTTTTTTCTTTTCATAGTAACGCCCGCCAAAGAAAGAAGCAAACATCAAAAACAGAACAAGGATTAAATAAGTAACTTTATTTTTCATTTATCTTTTGAGTCCTTAATAATAATCCTTTTACCTTTCTCATCCAACTCAAATTCCAGATTCTGATTCTGTCTCCATGAGAGAGACTTCAGAAATTCTCTGGGGATCACAATCACCTTTGAATACTTTCCTGATGAAGTAATCTTACGGATAAGTTTCATGATGTTTTTATTTTACTCCCTGACTTAAATCAATTTCAAACACAAATTAGTTTTACCGGTCGGAGCAATCACTAAAAAGCAAAATGAACTGTAACCGACCGGAACAGAACCAACTTTAAGTTTTAGTTTCCCCCTCATCTTTTCCGGAAGAGGTGAGGGGGTCAGGGGGTAAGGAGATTAGAATTGGTCGATCTGAAAATGCCGCCCGCCTGCGGGTAGGGATTTGCTAACGAATTTTCAACCCGCAGTGGGGCGAGTCCCGATAACATTTATTTCTACCCAATTTCATAAGCTATTTTGACCTGTGTCTCTCTGAGTTGATTTGGATTAGCTTTATCTTTCTTGGTTATCTATCCAAATCAACTGAGAGAGAAAGATAGAACTAATTTTTTCAAGTACTAAACAAGGTTAATAAGATTTAGGGACGGGCATTTTCTCCCGCTCCATTTCCCCGGAGCGGGTCATCGACCAGATACCTTATTCCCCAGTTTGCTTAAACCTTAGTTTTATCAAGGGAGTCTTTCGACAGAGAGAGGTGAACGTAAGGAGCGGAGGGAGTGATACGAGCGAAACTTTTCCTTGTCATTTAGTTGAGCGAGTAAACGACCGAAGCGACTGGAGTAAACCGAACGACAGAGAAAGACGACCGAAATTAAAATCTTTCCTTCCCCCTGTCTTTCTGCCGGTCTCCTCCAAAAACGAAAGGGGGGTTTGGAAACCGCCGGAGCGGAGCGGAGGCGGGCTTGTCTTCCGTAGTCCCGCTCGGTGGGACGAAGAAGGAAGAAAGTCCGAGCAGATCCCGACTAGAGTCCTGGCGGGAGCGAGGGCTGATATCTCTGGCACGTGTGGGAGTCGAGTTGGGTGGGCGACTATAGATAATACATTAGTATCCGCCGTAGTCCCAGATACTCAATAGGGACGGAGGCGGGAAGCCCGACCGGAGGGAG
>LBQC01000033.1 GCA_000990565.1 Candidatus Roizmanbacteria bacterium GW2011_GWA2_35_19
TCCATCCTCCATTTCTTAACCCGTTTCTAAACCCATCTTCCATCCTCCATTTCTTAACCCGTTTCTAAACCCATCTTCCATCCTCCATTTCTTAACCCGTTTCTAAACCCATCTTCTAACTTCTTATAAGATTTGTCAATGGACTATATGCTACAAAACTACACCTTTAGACTGTCTATTTGACATATTTTTCAATAGTGTACAATGAATTTATGCTCAATACTTTTATCATTTTCATGTTCTTAGTAATAGGAGGGGTTTTACTTGAAGTTTTAATTTCTCAAGCTCATTATTTAGTTACCAAAAAACACATTAAAAAATATCACTTTTCATTTTCCAGGTATTTTTTTCTTCTCTTATTCCCTCTTATTGCTGCGGCTCTTGTAGCCTTACAAGTCGGGCCAACTCTGTTTAAAATATTCATTGCATTCGCGTTAGTAGGGACATTTTTTGAATGGTTAATCGGATTTTCATACCATATGGTCGTCGGGCAACGGTTATGGACTTATCACCGATTAGGACTTAATGGATATACAAGCATTCTCTCAATCCCCCTTTGGGGTCTCGCCGGAGCCCTTTTTTATCTGCTTACAAAAATATTTGTTTAAACTTTAAAAATATTTAATCCTGTAGTATAATGTCCATGAAATATATGTCAACTGAGAGAATACCAAGGCCTATATCTAATTCCGTACCCTTTGATTTAAGTCATGGCTATTCTATGAAGGAAGTGCCAAGTAGCTTTATAAATCCTTGGATGCATTTTTTAGCACAAATATGTAAAAATTCATCAGTAGATGAAAGGCCAGATTTTATAAGCAAATCTCCTTCGTCTGGGTTTGGAATTCCAACAGTTTCAACAATTTTAGGCGAAACTACTTGGAAGATATCAAAGAAAGTTTCTGAAAATAAATCAGTCGAAAGAAAGGTAGTCATCCAAAAAAGAAATGGAGCTCCAAATGTAGAAGAGATAGAATTAGTTGAGATAAATCAAGTTAGTGGTTCTACAGGTTCTCGTAGAGTTCTTGCTAAGTTTGACCCGTTAGATTGTACCATCACTTCTATAATTGATGAGAGAGTTATTGTTACAAAAAAAGACTGGCTAGCAGAAAATGACGAGTTTGAAATGAATAGAGTTGTTTATGGTTGGAATGTTAGAGGACGTAAACCAAAAATAATAACTTCTGAACACAGGAATATCAGTAGATTAGATTTGACTTCACTTCCTGAGGACGTATTAATGACCGAGGGGGAGTTTAAAAAACTTGTTAATAATATAGAAAAAGGTCAGCCTATAAATGATAAGCTCACATATCCCAATTCTTGGCTTACGACTTGCTTTCCTCCTGATTCTTCTATAATGCCATAGAAAATATCATTTTTTTATGCTATAATTCGATCCTATAATATATGTTAATCGAACCATCAAGCGCTAGAACCCAAATAATAACAAATTCCATTTTTGGATTTTTGACCGAAGATAGAGAAAGAATAACGCATAAAAATGCTTTGACCGTCACGAATAAACTAAATATTGCTACCCTCAAGGCCACCCACGCAGTCGGAGACACTGTAAAAAAAATCATTCATTTTGATGGTGAAACTACACCAATACAAAGTGAGATATTAAGACGAGCATCTCATCTATATGTTGAAAGACGCCTTCATGAAGCTTGTGCACAAGATAAGGCAGGAATCGGAGACGTAAATAAATCAATTATAAGTAATTTTAAACTATTAACTGATCCAGGAATTGATGATGGGGTCGATTTATTGTCAGAAGAACTTTCAGAAAACTCACGCCTAAAAAAAATTAAGACAGAGGGTGTGGCTTTTCATATTATTGAAGCTGTTGCGAATTTTATATATTTTCTTTATTCTGATCCTCGACTAAAGGCCAAATTTGATTCCAAAATGAAAAAAGATGCAAAGACCAAAAAAAATATTAACAGATTGGGTGATGTGGTTGATGGTCAATTTAGACAATTTGATCTTAATGGAGTAATTGATTTACCAGAAGTCGTCAGAAGTGCAGAGGCGCTTTTTGATTATGCTGGCGATTATATTTATCCTGTAGCTGAAAATGAAGTTAACATAGATGGGCTTGCTCTACAAAGAGCTTTTATCCCTAGAAAGGGAACTTTGGCTCAAGGAATCCAGCATGTTCTTGCTCAAGGTTCAGCTTCATACATAGCCCCACTGCCTGTAGAAGCCGATGATATTGAAAGTGCACTCGCTGCTCCAGAGCATAGCGCTAAAGATCTTGAGCTACCAGATTACGAAACGACTTTAATAAGTAATTTAGCTCAAGCTATTACAGCTACTAGCTCAATTTTATTTTATGACGATCTTACAAAAAATGAAAAAACCGAACTTAATTTGTCTCAACTCGGTGATAACCTTAATCCAAGAAATCCAAAAGGTAGAGAAAATTTAATAAAATTAATTTTAGCCGTTGGGCTAATAATTGTTGCTTGTGGTCCGGCGGCAGGTATTGCAACAGTTATGCCAACGTCAGATACTGATTCGACCATTTCATTTGACTCTCCTATGATTGACAATTCTGTACCGCCTGAGATAGCGCTCTTAATGTCTTTTGCCGGAAGAACCAATATAGATATAATAGGCGCTTTACCTCTTGACCCCGCCCAGCGTGAAATACTTTATGAGCAGTTGACTGGGAATCTTGAATCTTGGCTTTTGGGGGTACCTCAAAACCAGATTAATATTGATCGGTCTCTCAGAGTTGGGCTCACCCATTGCTCTGATACAAGAGTGATTCTTTGCACACCCAGCATGATAGATGGCGCCTCACTCATACCCGAGGGAGTGATTATAGATAAAGCTGCCATTGGTACCCAGCCGATGATTTTTGATGCTGATCAAAGTTTTTTTGTTACTCATGGTGCTTGTATTGACAACATGTCAGGTTGTGGTGCACTTGGTGGAATAAAGGCAATTCTTGAAAATCCACAATATGGAAGACAATATTTAATAGATCAAGGGATTTCGGAGTTGACGATTGGACAATTAGATGATTTGATTCGCCAGGGCGCTACTGCTGATCCTGTTCAATGGGCGCTAACCGGAGCTCGAGCCCAAGCAGAAATGAATCTTGCTGCTAATGGTACTAATCATGTTGTTGCGGCCGCTTACACGAGTGTTGGTGACGGATCCTTCTATGTTATAGGGGTTGTAGATGCTCTTCACCCTGATCAAGTGTTTAGTATTGACGATTTTCCTTTACTAAAAGGTTATGAGGCTTATTTTAACAATCCTCATGCAGTTGATGCTGCGCTTGTTGCCGGTCAGGCTCCAAAATTTAATGTTCTTAACAGTTCAAAATTCTCAACAAGTGCAATTTTGGGCGAAGCTGCGGCTGAACCAGGAGTACCTTTTAGAGTTGCTAAAAAAGGAGTAAATCTGACCTATGCAGATGCTGTAAACATGGTTGGCGGATTTGATTTTTCAGCCGCGCATTTGACACAAAGAGGAAATGTTTTGACATTGATTGCTGATAATCCTGAAGACATGAAAATTCTTCGGGCTGCTTTATTAAATGAGGGTGTAAAAAACGGCACGGTCGCCCAATTCCTTGAAAAAGGGGGCGCAATTATGGAGATGACAGTCGACGATACCGGAAGATTTGGATCAATTACAATTAGAAAAGCTGAAGAACTTGGAGTTGAGTTGAAACAGTTAGATTTGATGAAAGATGGTCTTATCCAAACTTCAACAAGACTTGATTTTCTTGAGTTAGCTATGAAAAGCAAGATCGGCTCAAAGCTTTCGGATAAGCAAATTGTCCGACTGGCAAAATTTTATGAAATTTCAAAGCCACTATTACCAGTCTTGAAAGGTGTAGCGCAGGGAGCTGGTGACTTCTATACGATCTATGATGCTGCTAAATTTGTTGATGAAAAAGTCGCTGGACGAGAACTATTACATGAATATTATCCAAGTGAAGATAATATTATCCGTTCACAAGATTATCACCTTCTCGTTCCCGATGAGTACAGAGCTTTGAAAGATATCGCTCCAGACTCTGATCCATACGTTACGTCCGGATTAGTTGAAGGAATATCGATAGACCAGGGAAATATTGCCGAAGCATATCTTTTTGCTTGGTTTGCTTATTATGAGAGAGGTCCTGGCGGAAAATTAGAATCTGAGCCTTGGAGTAATATTCCTTCCATAAGTGATTTAGGAGTACCGCTGATTATAGACGTGCCTGTTGAGACGCAGTCGGCTGGTCCGGGTGATTTTGTTCATTCTCCAATCAGACTCTTTACTTCGCTATTGATTAAGCCTGCTTATCAAATTTTTACTGATGAAAGTGGCAAAGAAGTTGCTAGATATCCAGCATATGATCCTCAAAAAATATATGATAAAACAGAGCCAATGATGTTGTTTGATGATGTTACAGGTTTTTCTACTTCTTTTAATCCTGATGATGGACCTATCCAGTTTATTGCTTTTGATAAAGCAAACAATGTTTTATATCTAATGGAAGCTATCCCCGATCCTATAACTAATACTTTTCAATTTAAATTTATTGCTCCCTTGGGGCCACCACCGACTAACTGATTTTTCTATGCACTATAAATAACATCATGAAAAAGTTTTCAATCAAAATAGATAAAAATCAAAAAATTGTTGGGGTGTTTTATGAGGGAAATAAAACCCTGATGATTATCTGCAACGGGTACGGTGGAACAAAAGATTTCCCATCGATCAAAAGCCTGGCTGAGGAACTTTATGAAAAAGGATTTTCAACGATTAGATTTAATTTCTCCGAAACCGGTGAAAGTGGCCTTAAGGGAATATCTATAAAACAACAAGTAGATAATATTAATTCTCTGGTTGATCGATTCAAAAGCTATAAAAAAATTATCCTCATTGGTGGGAGTCTTGGAGCTATCTCCTCTTCAATTGCTTCCATTTTAAATCCCAAGATATCAGGTCTTATTACTATAAATGGGTTCTTTGATCTGCCGATGCTTGGGAAAAAATTTAAAAAAATGTATTACCAATACCGATTTCTCTCCGTATTTCACCCCAAAATTCGAAAAGATTACATGTATTTAAAAGAAAAATTTTTACCCGAAAAAATCAAGATACCAGTTTTGGTGATCTGCTCAAAAAGTGACGATGAAGTCCTTCCAATCCAATCAGAGATTTTTTACTCAAAACTAAAAACCAAGAAAAAATTTGTTGATTTATTGACTTTACGACATGATCTTATGAATCCAAGCGACACCAAAAAAGTCGCCACAACAATCGCAAAACACTTCACCCGCCAATAAAACATTCTTATCAGTGTAATGTTACTACGCTGATAAAATCTATCATCACCCCCGGGGTGATTTTAGATTGTCCCAGCAAGCTCCAACTACACCCCTGGGGTGTAGTTGGTGATAATTTCCCAAAAAAATGGGGTGACTGACGGGATTTGAACCCGCAACATTCGCCTCCACAGGGCGACGCTCTACCAGTTGAGCTACAGTCACCAATACGAGTAATTATACCGAATTTATATCAAATTATTGTTTATTTCTTGCAGCGAAATTGAAGTGGTAAAAATATTTTTCCCAATCATTATCTTTTGAATGATAAATATTGTCTCCGGTAAAATAATCAACCAGGACTTCTCTCATCCGGCAAATTTCACCGAGCGAATTCATATTTTTTTTATCGGCAATCGTGAAATCAACTAGTTCTAAGGCACGGTAAAAAGCATTTTTGCTTATTTCTGAATTATTTTTTTTTCTCCAATTTATAGATCTCCCAACCTCTGCTCCAATGTTAGCCATCTGCTCAAATATTGTAAGATTGCTCCACTTCGAAGTTATGTCGGTATGAAAAAGTTTCATTTTTTAACGAGATAATTAACAAGTTTAATAATTGCTTTTTTCAAATTTTTATCTTCGATATCTCTTGAAAAATTGTTCAATCGCGGTCGTAAATTTATCATTGAATCAAATTCAATAAAATCCTCGCCAGTTAGGCCAGGATACAAATTAATTCCCCAAAGATCGTCTTGATTTGATCCTCTTTCAAGTAAAAATTTTTCTTGGTCGGCGTGCATAGCGGCGTCAACAACCATAATTTCTTTTTTAATATCTACGACGGCTTTTACAAGTCCTCCAAACATCCTTTCTGACATTTTTTTTAATTCATCGATAGAAATCGATTCTTCAACTAATTTCATTGATTTATTATATCAAACCCATATTTGAAGTATAATTAGCACGTCTTTATGAAAAAACACCGCGTTGTCTTAGTTGATACTGTCGATCCTCGTCACACAAAAGAGGAGGCTATAAAAAATCTACACGAGCTTCGCTCGCTAGTCTCAACTTATAATGGCATAGATGTTGTTGATATTATCCAGCACCGGAATCGCCCGGATAAAGCAACTTTCATTGGTTCAGGAAAAGTCGATGAATTAATCCAAGTAGTTGAAAATAAGAGAATTAATATTGTTGTTGTTAATGCCATTGTTAATCCAAGCATTTTATTTAACCTAACCAAGAAACTCTGGGATGTTAACCTAGAAATACAAGTCTGGGACCGAGTCGATTTGATTCTTAATATTTTTGATAAGCATGCCGTGACTACAGAGGCTAAATTACAGATCGAGATCGCCCGTATGCACCATATGGGACCCCGGATCTATGGACTCGGTGAGGGGTATTTTTCCCGTCAAGGGGGAGGCTTAAATACCAAAGGCCAGGGTGAAACTAATATTGAATTAATGAAACGCCATTGGCGAGAGCAGATTAAAGCGAAAAAAGAACAGTTAGAAAAAATTTCGGCTCAGCATCTGACTCAACTTGAAAGAAGGAAAAATAATAATGTCCCCTCAATTTCGATAGTCGGCTACACCAATGCCGGCAAAACATCTCTTTTCAATCTTCTGTCTAAAAAAAAGAAAGACGTCGAAAATGCCTTATTTGTGACGCTTGATAGCGTCACTAGTAAATTATATTTTCCTTCCCAAAAAATGGAAGCGACAGTCTCCGATACAATCGGTTTTATAAAAGATCTCCCCTCTTCCCTCATTGAATCATTTAAATCAACTCTTATAGAGTCGGTCCATGCTGACCTTTTGCTTCACGTCATTGATATCTCTGACCCCGAAATGAATGAAAAAATTTTTGTTGTCGAGCAAATATTAAAAGAGCTTCAAGTTAAGGCTAAAAAAACTATTTATGTCTTCAATAAAATTGATGCTTTTAAAGGAGATGCAGAAAAAATTCTTAAAGATGTTAAAGACCAATACTCTCAATTTTCCCCTGTATTTATTTCTGTTACTACTAATTATGGCATTGAAAAACTTAAAACTGAAGTTGAAAAAGCTCTTTTTTCATGAACACCTAATTATCATTCAGCTTTTTTTCAGGAAATAATGGATAATAGGTTAATAATTAATATTTAACAAATTTATGCACAACTGGTATTACTATTCAAACAATGGTTTCCTGCCTTTTTCTGGTTTTGGTCTCTTTGGTTTTTTAATTCACATTTTATTCTGGGGCCTAGTGATAATGCTTATCGTTAAACTGGTGAAAGGGGCTGCTCATCATTGTGGATCCTATAGTGATGAGGAGCCGACTGTTCAAAAAAGTGATGAGGGCAAATATCTTGATATCCTAAAAACTCGTTATGTCAAAGGCGAAATTACAAAAAAAGAATTTGAGCAAATGAAAAAGGAACTTGCCTAAGTGATATACTGAAATTATGATGGAAAAAACTGTTGTAATTGGCAAGGCGGAATTATTTTCATTAGAAAGAGTTTTGCCAATTTTAGCTTTCGCTATCCCCTTTTTTATCTCTGGCCCACAAAGTTTTCGGGAAATTCACTCCCTTTCTCGTCTACTTTATTCCTTTCATCTGGGTGGGAAATTTTATTTTAATTAAGACTTTTCCCGTCATTCTGGGGACCCTGAGCGAGCAACGCGAGCCGAAGGGGACTCCAGAATCTAAAAACCGATTCTGGCTGCGCTCTCCTCCTCTCGTCGGATCGCTTACCAGAATGACGATTGCAATATTTTTAAGCGCATTACTTAAATCTTCTTTTCTTTTTATATTTGCTTTTTTATTTCTCAAACTACAAATTGTTCCCCAAATTTTCTTGACAGCAATGGGGGTATTTCAGTTTGCAACCGCGATAATGGGAGGAGTGGTGTTTTTGGGAATTAATAAACTATTAGAAAATAGAGGGTAGGTTTGGAAACGGGTTAAGAGGGATGAAGACAGATGTTTGAAAAAATCTATCTTCTAGTCTCCATATTCTTAACTCGCTTCTAGACCAAACTTCCATATTCCAATTTCAAATATGAGCGATTCAGACAATCTTATAAAGCTTCTCCAAAGTAAATCAAAATTAGTGGCTATGCTCGCGCCATCATTCCCCATCATGTATGACCCAAAAACAATTGTTAGCAAACTAAAAAACATTGGTTTTTCAAAAGTTGTTGAAGTGTCAGTCGGCGCCAAAGAAACTAATCGTCAAGCCGTTGAAATACTTAAAAATAATCCCCATACTCGCTTTATCACAAGCCCCTGTGCTAGCTTTGTTAGGTATATGAGAGTTAAACACCCTGATATGATGCACTATCTTGCAATGGAAATAGACTCACCGATGGTCGCTACTGCAAAAATCGTCAAAGCTAAATGGCCAGATCACCAACCTGTTTTTATAGGGCCCTGCTTAGTTAAAAAACTTGAAGCATCAGAAGATCACCCAGACTTAAATATTCTGGTTTTAACCTACAAAGAGTTAGACTCTACCCTACAACAACTAGTAACAAGTAACCAGCAACTAGTAGCTAATTCTTCATTCGATCTTTTCGAATCTTCGACCCGCATCTATCCAATCGATGGAGGGCTTACGGATTCATCCGGAGCCCGAAATCTCCTCTCACCTGAGGAAATAAGGGTCGTCTCAGGGTACAAAAATTGCGAGTCTTCAATCAAAGAATTTGAACAGAACAAAAAAATCCGACTTCTGGATATTTTGTTTTGCGATAACGGTTGTATAAACGGACCGGGAATTACAAGTAGCCTACCAATCGAAGAGAGAAAACATAAAATCATTGATTATTCTAAGTGAGATTATTTCTTCTTTTTATTTTTTAAAGCTTTTTTAGCTTCATTTGTAGTCTTTCGATTACGGGCTCTTTCTTCTGTTTTTCGTCTTATTGCCCGATATTTTTCCTTTTGCTTGTTATTTTCACGATTTACTAGCTTTTGACAGTCTGGATTTGGGCATTCTTTCTCAGTATTTATGATCACAGAATCATAAACCTTCTCTTTCCAGGTCCTGACTACTACCCGCTCGCGGCCGCATCGGCTGCATGGATTGCTAAAAGTCTTATTCATAGAAGTTTGATCCCGTAATTATACCATATTTATCTAACTCTTCGTTGACCAAATACCTTAAGACTTAAGGTAGGTTTAAAATGTTGGGTTTTTATCGAATCTCATATCAAGTCCTAAGAACATTCTTTCTTGCTCAATATCATAAATGTTTGTTTTCTCGCTTTCATAAAATTTAAGAAAGTGCTCTAATGCTTCACGATTATCTTTAAAAAATACAACTAATTTCCATTGGAGACTATCTTTCTTTAATCCAATATCTTCAGGTTTTAAATTTGTTAATCTTGAATTCAAAATTAAGGCTTTGATTCCACTCGTAATATCTTGTCTATATTTACTCTGATCCAAGGATTCATACTCAATTTCTTCAAAATCTGTTTTGTTATTATGTTGAATTAGTAAATGCAAACCACTATCTTTTTGCTTTATTATTTCTAATTTTGAAGTTAAACTCTGAAAATCGCTTCTAGTAGATGCAAATTTCTTACTTCCATTAAAAAGAACGCTATTGTCCATAAACCACATCAAAGTTGCAGCCATTGCATCACTATCAAAAATAACCGGGCGCTCTTCCGGTTGACGTACAGATATCTCCTTTTCGCCTTGTAAGCCTAGCCTAATACCCACATACTTCATAAATGCATCCATGTCTGGTCTTGGAAAATAATTATCTGCATTCCAACCGTTATGAATACATAAGATTTTTATTTTCTGATATATTTCAGCCTCAGTATCTGAAATTATCTCGTCTGGTTCAGGAGAAAATATATTTCTGTACAATTGTCGTGCATATCCATCAATGTCTTTCTTTGCTAACTCCGCTGGGTTAACGTCATTTTTTTTTGGTTCTAACCACTCAGGTAAATCGCCTGGATTGTCTTTTTTATAAGTAGGCATTAACTTTAGAAGTTGCATCGCTTTTAATTCTGGTCTATCAAGAATTGCTTTTAAAGTATCTGCAGATTTTTGCGCGACTTCCTTTTTTCTTACTTCTTCAATGGTTTTTAATTTTGATTCCATAAAGTATAAACCTATAATTTTTAAACAAGTTGATATTATACACGAGTAATTAGCTATTATAAGAGGTTTTTTATAGTCCTCTAATAATCTAAAGTCCTGAAAAAACGCACCGAGTCCTTGGAAAATCTCCTCAGACTCGGTGGCGCATGTGTTTTCGTGTCTTAGTTTAAGAATTTCAACCCTATTCTTAACTAATCACTTATCACTATCCACTTAGCACTTTTTTATCCGCTCCATAAATTCCCAGGATAGTTCTCTTCTTCAAACCTTTGCGATACTTTAGCTTTCATATTATTTCTGGTTTTTTGATTTAAATTTAAAAATGCGCGCACCCGCCTATGATTTTGGCACGAGACGTGTACGAATAGTACTGAAAAGTCGAGTGCGAAAACATGGCGGGAAGGGCCTAAATGTACAATTAATAAATTGTAAAATTAAGCTTAAATATGAAGATATAAGTAGTCAATCCCGCTATTTTTCGCTGCTTTTTTATCGTTTTCACTATCCCCAATCATCAGATATTCTTTCTTATTTTGGTTCGCTTCATATAACCTATAAAATCCCTCTGTGTCGGGTTTAAAAAGACTGACATCTGTCGCCGAAACTATTTCTTTGAAGTAATTTGCACAGTTGAATTTTTTTAAAATGCTTTCAATGGTTTTTCTTTGATTATTAGACCAAATATAAAAAGTATAATTTTGTTGATTGGATTTAATAAAATCTATTAGCTCTAAATTAACATCGGTTAGATTATTAAGAAGACGAAGCTCAAATTCTATATAGATTGCATTTAATTTTTTTTTAACTTTCTGACCAAGCTTTTTAATAAGTTGATTGTAGTATTCGTAACCCCACACATTTTTGTTTAAAAAATTTGGGTCAATTATCTTTAGATATTTTTTTATAATAAAAGCCGTATCCTCAGGCCAAATGATACGGAAAAGCGTCTCATCAAGGTCAAAAATGAGATATTTTTTAGGATTATTTTCTAAATATTTACCTAAAGGAATTGAAAATTGTTTCATTGGAAATTTACCTGCCCGCATCGCTATGCAAAGCGTTGCAGGCGGGTTGAAAAATGAAAATTGTAAATTAAATCTTATTGACTGCCCAATAGCTGACAATAGCAGCTGAAACAATCACGTTGAGTGACCTATTAATCCCCCACATCGGCATTTCGACGATCTGATCTGCAAGTTTCAAAGTTTCTTCGGTTACACCTGATGTTTCATTGCCAAGGATGAGAGCCACTGGACCAGTGTAAGTGGCCTCTGTGTATGGAATAGATTTCTTATGCTGCTCTACTGCGATAATTGAAATCGGTAAGTGGAAGTTTGGTTTAGAAGCAAGTTTAGAATCTTGAAGTTTGAAATTAGATTCATTTCCATCCTCCAATTCAAATTTCTTAACCCGCTTCAATTCCCAACTTCTAATTTCCGTTATGACCTCCCCAGCCGTCTTCCTATATTCCCACGGCACGACTTTGTAGGTCCCAATTGAGGCTTTTTTGATCTTGGAATTAGGCGGTATCTCGCTCTCTCCGCAGATATACATCTTTTCAATTGCAAGGGCATCGGCAAGACGAAAAAGCCCACCGATGTTATAGGTGTCATAGACATTTTCTAAAATAAAATACATAGGACGACGTTTTATCATTTTCAATTTACCGGCAATGTCCTCTTCCTTTACATCGCGTAGTTCTTTAGCATTTAGTTTCATAGCAATATGATAACATAGGAAAGTGGAAATTAGGTTTAGAAACGGGTCAAGAAAATAGAAGTTGGACGATTGATTTCTTTAATTTCTACCATCAAGCCTCCTAACTCGCTTCCAAACCTTTCTTCTATCTCCCCTTGTCAGTCCTATAGTTGACATCTCCCCCGTCTTATAGTATAATACTCGCATGAAAAAATATTTAACTCTTGCAACAGTTATTTTTTCCTTAATGTATTTCGTCACTTCTGTTTCTGCTGATTGTGTCGGCCAGTATGGTCAATACGGAACTCCTTGTAATTCATATACAATAATCGTCGATAAAATGGTTGCAAAACCAGGGACAAATGATTATGTCGATAATCTCTCAGTAACTGATCCAAGGTTTAAACCAAGTCAAGAGGTTATGTTTAAAATAAAAATAAAAAATACTTCAACTACTAAATTAGTCGGAATGGAAGTAAAAGATACCCTTCCCGCCTATGTTGATGCAGTTGAAGGACCTGGGACTTATAATTCTGCTAATCGTGAAATTACTTTCAATGCCGGAGATTTTGAAGTCGATGAGGAAAAGACTTTTTACTTAAAAACTAAGGTTTTTACTCAAGCTTCACTTCCTGCTGACAAGGGGCTCTTTTGCGTCACTAACTTTGTAAAGGCGAGCTCAAGTAATGCTTATGATGATGATACGGCTCAGCTTTGTATCGAAAAACAAGTCACTGCGGCCGTCAAAGTACCTTCTGCCGGACCGGAGATGGGCTTAGCCTTAATGGCTATCCAACTTGCCGGTGTCGGAGTAGGACTCTATCTTAAGAAAAGAGCCTAACATTTAGAATGTGGAAATTAGGTTTGGAGACGAGTTAAGAATATTGAAAATAGAAAGAAGAAAAAATCTAATTTCCATTATCCAGTTTCCTAACCCGCTTCCATTCCCATCTTCCAACTTCCATACTGTCTCATAGCTTCTCTTTTCCGGTCTCTGTGACTACTCTGTGTATAAATATTATTAGGCTACTAGAGTCATCACTATAGTTGACTTCTGGTCACTCATATGATATACTACAGGTCATATGTTTAAGGGACGAGACATATACAAAAACGCGGATTCCGTATTTTATACCCAAGGATTAGGGAGTAAGTCGATCCTATCGGTCCGTTTTTGTACATCAATAATATTACTGTCAAAGTTTTTTATCATTGCTCTTACATCTTTGGCCAATTTATCAAGCTTTGACCTAAAAGGTTTGAATTCCTTTTTTGTAACCATATTTACCTCGATGTTTGTAATTTTTCCATTTATTGTGGAAAGGTTTGATTCAGCATTTTCAATTTTTCCATCAATAGTAGATAGGTTCATTTCAACTTTCATCAATCTAGCGTCTTGTACAGTAATTCTCTTTTCAATTTTGGTTAAAAGGTTGCGAATTTCTAGGTAATCAAGCTTGGAAGCATATCCTGTTTCCATACCTGCAACTCTAGAGTGAATTGCATCGATATCTATCTGAATCGGCTTTAGCTTTTTATCAAAGCTTTTTTCAATCAATTTGATGTCCTGTGGTGTAAGCATAGGTATTTTATTTAAACAAATAATTAATAATGTTTCAACTATAGATTGTTAGAGGATTTTTGTCAGTCGCATATATGCTACAAAAATAATATTTGGATTGGTATATGAGCCTAAAGAACAGGA
>LBQC01000034.1:0-7735 GCA_000990565.1 Candidatus Roizmanbacteria bacterium GW2011_GWA2_35_19
ATATTAGTTTTTAAATCTAGTTGTTCGATTTTTTTTATTAAGGTCTCATAATAACCTTGGTTTTTTCTGTGATTTGAGACCTGACCACTAATTATATATTTAATGTCAGGATACTGTTTTTTAAGATGAAAAATTATATCTAGGCAGTATCCAAGATTTTTGCGAAAAATAATATTTACTGGAGACAAAACCAAAGGAAATCCTGCGAGAAGTTGTTTTTCGTGAAACACTTGCCAAATACTATCGTCAATCTCGAGGAATTTCCTTAGGTCAACCCCGTCGGGGATGATGATTGTTTGGTTCTTTGACAGATCCATGACCTTAGTCAGCAATTCCTTAAATGTCTCTGATATGGCAACATAAATTGCATTATCAAATGGCTTTAAAAGAAGATCTTTTTCCTCGGGATTTAGATTGACACCAGGCTTTTCTGGCAAAATATTTTCTCCGTCTATGTAAGTCTGGTCATGGGCCCAGACAATAAGTTTTTTGCTAGGATTATTTTTGAAATAGTCCTTTAAAAATGATATGAAGGGGAGATTATGAATAAGCGTTAGCATATTATGGATGATTATTATGTCTTGCGCGTCAAGGTACTTCTCAAGTTTAGTCTTAATTAAATTTTTCAAATTAATAAATTCTTCATCGACGATCCCTTTTTCGACAATTTTTTCATAAAGTGCAGGATTGAATTTTAATATTGACTGGATTTCTGGAATTTTTATAAAATTAATTTTAGGATTTTTTTCCTCGCCGTCACCGGCAATAACAGTAACTTGGCAATCCAATTCTGCAAGAATTTTGGCGTGTTCACGAAGTAAAATCTCGACCCCGCCGATATTTGGTGGATAGGCATAATGGAGCAGGGCAACTTTTTTCATAAATTTATTATATACTTATTTTTCTTCAGGAGGCATAGTTCTTGGGATTTTCTTAAGCCCTTCAATAAGCTGATTAAATTTATCACGATTTTCTTTAGACAATTTAAGCAAGTCTTCTTCACTAAAATGGTCAAAATTTAAACCAACTTTTTGAAAATCTTCTCGAACAAGTTCTATCCGCTTAGGATCTTTAAGCAGGTTAATCGCATTTTGTAAAATAGGTATAGTTTCCGGTGTATTAAAGACACTAAAATAAGTCATAAAATAAGATGTAAATTCAGGATCAGTAAGGCCTTTTGTCCATCTTTTTTCTCCAGGAATTCGATCTAATTTAAGATCGGGATTATTTTCTATATCAGTAAGCCATTTTTGCATTTCTTGATATTTTATTTTTCTTCGAATCTTTGCCCTTTGTTCTAGTATAGATTGAGCTTTAACATTAAAATTAGGTTCGCTTCTAACCATAAATAATTCAGATAAAATTTGACATCTGTTCATATGAAAATCGGTTGCTAATAAGCCATTTATATTATTAGGAGATATAAGCGATGGTTCTTTCACGATACTGTTGGTAAAGTTCAAAAGTGTATTTGTTGATCCATCTTCTATATCTAAAACAGCTTCAATTGATTTTCCGTGTTTTTTAAAATACATATCGCCGAATCTTCTTACAATAATATCTTTCATCAACTTGGCTTCTGATGGCCAACTCTGAAGTCTTTCAGGTGGTAAAAATGACTTTGCCCAATCTGGAATAGTTTGTCCTCCTGACAAAATTACTTTGTCCGTAATTCCTAAATATAATGACAAACCAGCTGCCAAAGCATTTTCTCTTCCCCAACGATTTAAAGCAAACCTTCCAAGCCGTTGCCATTCCTGGCGCTTAAGTTCTTTGAGCTGTTTTTTTTCATTATTTTTAAGATCCACTCTTTTATCAATGTCTTCAAGTTGAGACAGGTAAACCGACCCTTCAACAACCCTAAAGTTTGGTTCTTTATTATGAAGAGAATCTTTTTTGAAGTTTTGCCATTCTGTTTTTTGATCTATTGTCAGTTCGTTTTCAAGAAGAACTGGTTTTACTGGTCCTTGGCCAAATACAATGAGTCTTTCAAATTTGTTTTTACCTTGTAGTTCTTTTTGTTCTTGATATGGAGATTGTTCTTGTCCAGTTTTTGTAATTATTTTTGGTCCTAAAGTTTCCCCAAAAGGTTCTTGCATTATTGTTTTAATATTTCCAAATAGGTTTCTTCGTAGTTATTAACCATTGTTTCTGTTGAGAAATTATTTACTATATGGTTACGGCAATCAATAGGTTTAATTGTATCAATTTTGGCAAGTGCTTCATGCAATCCGTCGATTCCGCGATTGGGTGGGATGACAAAACCTGTTATACCATCTTTTATTATTTCAGCGACTGCGCCACGATCAAAGCCAATGACCGGTGTACCGCAGGACATCGCTTCTGCCATGACAAGACCAAAAGGCTCATACCAGTTTATGGTCATTAAAAATACTTTGGCTTTTTGCATTAGTCCGGCGATCTCTGATTTTGTTAATTTCAGCTCAGGCGACAAAGGGCCAACCCACTGAATTTTATCAGTCAAATGAGGCTTAACATCAGTTTCATAAAACTTCATATCTTCAATATTTCCAGACATCAAAAGACGGGAATTTGTCATTTCTGCAAGGCGAATCGCCCATTTAATTCCTTTAGGGTCCATAAATGATCCGTCGGGATTTTTTGCTTTTGAAAGCCGGCCTAACCACAATAAATAATCGTCTTTTTTTTCCTGATAAGAATAGATGTTTGTATCAACTCCGTTGTAGATTACCTTAAAGATCTTCGCCTTTTTAAATAACTTTTTATGAGCTTCGGAAATCGAGATATGATAAGCCTCCGGGAAAAGACTAAGGGCTTCATCATACTCCGGAAAAGCTTGGGCATGAATGGTTGAAATAATCGGTGTTTTTATATTTTTTGCTATTAATAGGTTGATAAATTCGGGATAAGTATGATTGTGAATAATATCGAATTGATCTGCGATTTCTTCAATTTTTTTGGCAAGTTTTACCAAATAAGCAGTCTCGGCATAGAAGGGATTTTCAAATCCGGGCATATCAACAAAACCCTTTTCAATAACTGGAATTATTTTGACTCCCGGGATGAGGCTGTCAGCAGTCCCAAGCAAACTTACATCGTGACCTTTTTTAACTAGTCCACTTGCGATTTCGTAAATTACCCGGGGTCGGGCGGCCGGAATATCTGGAGTGACCTTTCTTTTTAAAAGAGAAACTATTAGGATTTTCATAATAGAAATTGGAAGTCGGGTTTAGAAGCGGGTTAAGAAAATAGAGGTAAGAAGGTGGATTTTATTATTCTAATTTCCATTTTCAAACTTCCTAACTCGCCTCTATCCCAACCTTCCATAATCAATAGTATCAGATTTATTTGATGATCGGTTTAGGTTTTTGGAGGCATTTTTGGTAAAGGCGATAGAATTTACCGGAGATTTTTTCCCAATTAAATTTTTCCATCACGGTTCTATAAGCTTTTTCACCCATTTTTAATCTCAATTTATCATCATTAAGTAACTTGTTAACTTTCTCAACAATCAAAGCAGGGGAGCGGGGGCGGATCAAGAATCCATTGACGCCGTCTTTAACAATTGTCGAAACTCCACCCTTACGGGAGACAACAACGGGGGTTTTATGAGACATCGCCTCAAGGATGACGAGCCCTAATGGCTCATTCCAGACTGAGGGGGCGACATAGACATCGGCCCGTAGATAAAATTCATTTATTGTTTCAAGGCGGGATGAAAAGTAGCCGACCATGTGGACATTATCAAGCTTGTATTTTAAAATGAGACTTTCCAAATATTTTTTTTCCGGTCCATCTCCAGCTATGACAATTTCGGCCTTAATTTGCCTAGCTGCTTTTATAAGAAATTCGACGCCTTTATGCTCGGTCAATCTTCCGGTAAAAAGAACCATTTTATCGTATTTAAAATGATACTTTTTATCAATCCATGACACATCTCTATTAAAATCTGTTAAATAACCAATACCGGCCGGGATTGTCTTAGTTTTTTTATAAAGATCATGTCCAAACATATCTAGGTACCACTCTCGGGTAAAGTTGCTATTAGCAGTAATAAATTTTGCTCTATATGACGCATCCCGGACTAAAGATTTCCAGCGACCATCTTCTTTGAAATAATAAAGATCGCTTCCATGAGTCATTATTAAATATGGGATTTTATAGAGATTTGAAAGTTGGCGAGCAATGGGCGGGAGAAATGCCGTATGAAAACAGTGGATTAAATCAGGTTTAAATTTTTCAATTACTTTAGCTGTTTGAAGAAGATAATAATTATAAATTTTAATATGATCTTGTGAAGACATCTTCGAATATTTTTTTTCATTAGGTAGTTCGGGATTTCCGACAAAGACGCCCATAAGCGGGGGCTTAAGTGTACGCATTTTTGCGCCAGGTACTTTTCGTCTGTCCGGAGCTACAATCATCGCTTCAAAATCAGCGCCGTAATTTTCCTCAAGTCGAAAGACTAATCTTCGGAGCCAATTACCTGACCCATTGCCCCAAAGCGGAAACATATATAGGTAAAGTACTTTCATATCTTTGGAAATTATATCATTTTTTCTCAAAAATTAATCCATTTTATTGCCAAGTTCCTATCAACCTCCGAGGTTGACTTTCGGGTTGGTAGAATCATCCAGATTATAATGATTTTGATGACTTGTAGCATATAGTCCATTGACAAAAAATATCTTTTAAATAATCATCAACTTATGAGAAGAAAAGAAAAATTTAGGGAGGGTAAAATATATCATATTGTCAATAGAAGCATTGCTGGTTTTAATATTTTTAAAGATTGGAATAATTGCCAGAAATTTATAGACATTTTGGAATATTATAACAACGAAAAAAATCAAATAAGTTTTTCAAAATATTTAACTAAACATAAATATCAATATAAAGATTTGTTAGTTTTACCTGAATTTCCGTGTGTAAAATTTATTGCATTTAACATAATGCCAACGCATTACCATTTAGTAATAAAAATTATTGATGAAAAGAATTTTTCAAGCTATATAAGCGCTGTAGAAAATAGTTTTAGCCGGAATTTTAATATTATGTATAACCGCAAAGGGCCATTATGGGAATCAGCTTTTAAGGCAGTTTATATACGCACTGAAGAACAACTGCTCCACGTTACACGATACGTCCATCTTAATCCAGTTACGGATTATTTAGTTGAAAATCCAGAAGACTGGAAATTTTCTTCTTATAAAGATTACATTCAGAATCCAGATATTTTAGGAAAAATAATAACAGAATTATCTATTAAAAATCCGAAACTGTATAGAAAATTTGTTGAAGATCAGAAAGATTATCAACGAAAATTAAAAGTCATAAAAAGATTACTTTTTGAATAGTTTTATGCCAAAAGAGCTATCAACCTCCGAGGTTGACTTTCGGGTTATGGCAATGGGCTACAAAGGAACGATTTTTAACAAAAATTTAGAATCGATAAGAATGGGGGTATATGAGGGAAAATTTACTATTGCAATAATCCAAAATTAGTGCTTTGTAGCATATAGTCCATAGACAAGATTTTTTTAATCCGATATTCTTCTTTTTAAATTCATGCATATATGAGGGGGAACTTTATATATGGGCGATTGGGGATTAAATTAGCCCGCGCTCGATCTAAATGTCACCTGTCTCAAGAAGAGGCTTCACATCGTTGTGGAATTGACCGGACATATCTATCCCGAATTGAGACGGGTAAAGTAAATCCCTCCCTTAAAGTGCTATGTAATCTTTGTAAAACCTTGAAGATTAGATTAAGGAATTTGATGAGAAAGTTTTAGCTGATCTATGATTTTTGGAAATATTTCTGAATTTAATTTTGCAACTTCCTCCTGAATGAAATTGCTAAGGACATAAGTCTCACCAGCAATTTTCTTTTCGGGAACTCTATTGTCTACACCGATTCTTATCCTAAAAAAATCCTTGGTCTTTAAGTGATTTTCAATCGATTCAATTCCGTTATGGAGCTCCGGCCCCACGCCGACCTGAATATGAAATTTACCGAAAGGAATATCGAGGTCGTCGTGAGCGATGATCAAATTTTCTCCGCCAGCTGGCGGATTCAATTTAAAATTTTCAATGATTTTTTTGACGGCAATTCCGGATTTATTCATAAAAGTCGTGGGCTTGGCTAAAACTAAATTGGTTGCTGGTTGCTCGTTGCTAGTTGCTAGTTCACAAACGTCGGAAAGTAAGTATTTATTACTTTTGAATTTTACTTGCCCCTCGTAGCCCTTTGGGCGAAGTGGGGACTTTTGATATTGATCTATAAAATAATCAAGGAACTGAAAGCCGACATTATGCCGATTATTTTCATATTTTTCACCCGGATTTCCCAAGCCTACGATTAACTTCATGACAATAGTATAAAGTATCTAGTATTTAGTATCTAGTATGAAAATGAATTTCTTAGTTTCTCTTTATACTTTATACTAAATACTTTATACTAAATACTGATGGCAAATTACATTTCCGACTTTACCAAATCTCGCTTTATGGTTAGTAATCCAGCCCGGACCGCAAGGACAGGAATGGATGGCAAACCTTTCCGTTGTCCTTTTTGTCCGGGAAACGAAATTGATACACCACCTGAAACTTATCGTGTAGGGCCCGGCGAGCCTAATAAATCAGGATGGGAGATAAGAGTAGTCCCTAATAAATTTGCAATCACCGATATTCATGAAGTGATTATCCATTCTTCGGATCATGAAAAAAATATTGAGGACTTTGAAATTCACCAAGTTGAAAACTTAATCAAGACATATATTAATCGTTTTAAATACTGGAGCTTAGATTCTTCGTCGTCGACATCATCTCCTCCTCAGAATGACGGCCGTCGTAAAGGAAAAGTTTTTATTTTCCATAATTATTCATTGGTAAGTGGGGCTTCGCTAATCCATCCTCACTCCCAAGTCTCGGTTGTACCGACCGATATTCCAACCAGTACTTTGGCCCTTCAGCCAATAACCAACATAGTTGAACAAATAGGGGACTTTGCCTCTTACTGTCCTGATTATTCTGAATGGGCATATGAGGTGTGGATTGCAGAAAATCCTAAATCCGAAATCCGAAGATCCAAACAAATTCAAAACTCAAATTTCAAAGATTTAAATGAAAATCAAATAGAGGATTTGGCGACAATTTTACAATCGGCAATCAGAAAGTTGAAAAAAATTCACGGGTCAAATCCACACTACTCAAAAAAACCATTTGGATATAATTTTTATATTTCTGTGCCTAGTCACCCTAAGGGTGTCCAGAGTGAAGCGATTCCAGAATCCTGGTATCTCCGTATAATTCCTCGTTTTATGGAGCGCGCCGGCTTTGAGCTTTCAACCGGGATCATGGTTAATTCCATCGATCCGAAATCAGCTTCGGCAGAATTAAAGAATATTTAATTGTACTTCGTTAATATTATGCTTTTCTAACTTTCCAAATAAGGTTTTTGTAGCATATAGTCCATAAGGTTTATAAAGTTTAATAAAGTTACTTAAACTTGACATCATGTATTACTTTGTATTACAATATGAAAAGACTAATTTGGGACGATATAAATAGAGATCATATTAAAAAACACAGTGTTAGGGTTAAAGAAGTAAACGAGGCTTATTTAAATAAAAAATTAGTTAGTTTGTCATATTTAAGAAGAATAAAAATTTTAGGAACAACAAATAAAGGGAGATTGTTGGCAATTATAATTTCACAAAATTATTGTGTAGTGACGGCAAGAGATATGAGC
>LBQC01000034.1:7751-14553 GCA_000990565.1 Candidatus Roizmanbacteria bacterium GW2011_GWA2_35_19
CTAGAGGATCTCGAGTTAATCGAAAAAGAGAAAAAGGCCGTCCTTATAATCCGGATCCAAAAATCTGTTAAAAAAAGGATAGAAACTATTGCTAAAAATATGGGCATTAATCCGACTACGCTTTCTCGAATGTGGCTGATTGAAAAACTAAATCAACAAGCGAAGGTTTAATGATAATCTCAGTCGACCCCAAAAAAGCCGCTGAAATCCTAAAAACTTCATAAAAAATCACGGTCGTTACAAAATTTTCACTATTATCCTCTTGACTTTCTTTTTTGGTACCTGATATATTGAATTATTATGGATGAAAATGCTTCTGTCCAGGGGACGACTGTAGAAAATTTAAAAAAGCAAATATTAGATAACCTTTATGATGGAATAATGGACGCTATGTTGAATGGTAGAGCCACCTTAAAAGAGGGGAAGGAAAGCGCCCACTTCATATTGGGTAAATTTAAAGACGTTAATACTAAAACAGAACTTTTGCAGTTTCTTTATGACCTCTCAACTAAATGGTCAATTTATAACCCTTATTATGTAAAAATGAAATATAGCTTAGCTGAGGCTGATGATACCAAAAAAATTCAAGACCTGAAATCCAAGCTTTATAAATTTATTCAACCTAGCTAATATGGTTCAGTCACCAGATAGGTCCGGTGCGCCACCTGTAACACAAAAAGAAGTAGTCGGATCGCTCACAAAAGATTCAGGAAAAATAAAGGGCGCTATGCCACAAGCAGAATTAGATCAAATACACGATATACAAAAAGCCAGAGGAGATGAAGGGTCATTAGGTGGTTTTACTGCTCTAGAAAAGGCAAGAGTAGCGGCTGAAACAGGAGATAAGCAATGGGAAGGAGCGCGAGGAGAAGACGTCGAAAAATTATTTATAGGGCCAGAAAAAACTAAAATTGCAGCACTTGTTGAACAAGCTAATGATACTGTAAGAGCTCTTGAAATAATTGGCCTAGATCCTCTTCAACAGGATGCCCGCTTAGCGGAAATGCAAGCGGCAGGTCTTATAGATGCAAAATATGCTAGTGCGGATCAATTGATTGAAGCTGTATGTGCTCAAATGGCAGCAAACAGATCTTTTGATGTCTGTTTCCCTATGTTGGATGCACAAGGAATGTCGGCCGACGAAAAAGCTGCCTGGTTCAGAGAGGCGCTTCCCAAAATGCCGTCAGTTAGAGCCGCAATATCCGAATCAATGGCTAAATGGCAAGAAAGCATATATAAATTTACCGACGTACCGCAAACAGAAAGATTAGCCTTAGACACTCAAAAACAAGAGAAAGAACAAAAAGCAGCTGATGCGAAGGCTTCGCTCGAAAAATTTATCAAAGACGGATTAAAAATTGACCTAACAACTGTTGATCCGGCCGATCAAGCATCACTTGAATTAGCGATGACCAAGGGAGACACTAATGCCGTAAGACAGATTTTGCTAAGAGCGGACAAATTTAGTCCACAAGAAATTTCAAACATAAATTCTTATGAGGAAAAGTTGGCGGAATTAGCTAAGAATAGAAACATATTAAAAAACCCAGAGTCGACTACGGACAAAGTGTTTGTTCAAGCTGAAATCGATAGATTGGTCGTAGAAACTGGGGCTACAAATGTTCCTGCAAAGTATGCGAGGTATCAAGAAGTAAGGGATTATGTTGAGGCTGATGTATTTAAGATGAATCTGACAGAGTATAGTAGTCAGACAAAAGAAGCTAATGATTTAGCGATAAAAATATCAAAACTGCCTACTAATCAAAATGAAATAAAATTACAAGTCCAAAGAAAAAGAGAAGAAAGAGCGGTTTTAGACGGTCTTAAGGTGGACGCATTTATAAGTAAAGCTATAGTTGCGGGTTATGATGAAGCTGAAACTGCGTATTCAAGATCCAAGCAGTCAGGTGATAAACAAAGACTTCAAGCAGCAGAGCAGGCCTCAAGGATGGATGAGGCAGTTATGTATACCAACAAACTAAAACGATGGATAGAAGCAGAAGGAAATGGAAATCCAGAAATAGTGCATTTGGACAATATAAGAACAGATCTAAACATTGTCCGAAAATACGGCGAGGTAGGGATAAAATTTATAATAGCTCGAGATGCTGGATTATTCGATAAAACACTAAAATTTAAAGTGAACGGAAATTCAAAAACTGGAGACAATATGCAGACGATGGTAGAAGATGGTACTCTTAGTGCCAATCAAGCACTCGCATATTTAGATACTTCTAGAAACGATAGACTAAACAGTCTTGTTACCAAAAAAGACGCCGATGGAAAAATAGTCGATAATGATGTCATTGCTGATTATAGAGAAACATTACTTATGGATTATAATCAAGCCCTAAGATATGTGAGACAAGGCCGTCTCGGTAGATTTATTAGCTATGGCCGTGGCAGTAAGCAACTCAAGATGGACGGTACGATTGAGGGATTTGAATTGAAAAAAAGCGAATTCTCTGGCTTACTGAAGAAACTAGGCGTAGATAATGTGGATGATGCTTTTGTAAATGACGAGAGAGTCCGAAATTACATGAAAAAACTGGAAGGAAAAGGAATAGTTTCTGGAGATAGCTGGAAGATCTTACAATATGTGCTAATGATGATGGCCTTTTTCGCTCTCCCAGGATTAGGAGTTGGAGCCATTGCGGGTGGGCTTGGAGGGATTGGGGCTGGAGTTGGAGCAGCTGGAGTTGGAGCAGCTGGAGCAGGTATCGGAGCAGGAGTAGGGCTGGGAAGCAGAGGTAGAGTCCAATAACAATTAAAAAATGAGACCGTTAAATCAACAAGATAAAAAAAACATCTATAACGTCTTAGCCGATGCCTATATTGAAGTGGTTAAAAGACAACAGATTGGTAAATTTGAAAGAAGATCTTTGTCAAAAAAAATTTTGGAAAAAGTTGAAGCGGCAAAAACAGCTGATGATATAAAATTATTTATTCACGATTTGATGAAAAATTACCCTTTCTTCCAGTTTTCTGAAAAAATTTTAACCAGTGAAGTCCAAAAAATTCAGGAAGAAAAAGTAATCGACCATTTACAGAAGTTTATTCATTCCCAATAATATGGCTGATGCAGTAACACCGGAAAAAGTAGTCTTAGAAGCGAAGCATTTCGCTGCCGGTATGATTGATCGGGTTTCTACTGATCGAGATGTGGTAGCTATGCAGCAATTACTATTAAAAAAAGATGGTTTAGCTGTTTTTACAAAAGAGATTGAAGTGCCAAAAGATGATGTTAAAGAACCTGATTTTAAAGAATTAGGAGATATCGCACTTGAAATTGATGCAACTTTAAACCCATTAACTCGCGAAAGTAGACAATCTTTAGCGTTAAAGAAATTAGAAGATTTAAAAAATATAATTACTAAAGAAGCCCCACTTACTCCTAGGCAACTTCAATATATTGGAGAGATCGCCGCTGATTTGCCCGCCATAGTCAAATCAGTTGCTAAAGATATTGGCCTTTCTGAAGCTCAGGTAAAAATTGACCTTAAAGCAGCAAGTCCTTCTGTTGCACCGATCCTTACAGAATTATGCAATAGCCGAGAATTTACAAATTTAATAAAACAAAATGTTGGCGCGATTGAAGCAAGTAAAGAAATGATCGAAAGAACTGGACAAATTGATTCATTAAAAAAGAAAACTGATAGAGAGCAGAATGACATTGATGACACAAGAAAAATTTATGACGATCCAATAGGTAGAACTGGGGCAAAACAATGGTTTAATAATGGTTTAAGTGCGCCAGACAAACTGGCAATCCCAAGCGCTGTAAATGACTATGCAAATATGATGCAGGAATTGAACGATGCATCGTTGGGTCGGTTTCAAAGATCAACAATAAACAGAGGGGAAATACCAGGATATTTAGCCAGTTTAAATAGGGAGCTTGCTGGGTTATTTAATGGTGTTGCAGGGGTCACTATCGCTACTTTATCTGCACCAGGAGGTATAGTATACGCCGCAGAACGTAAAATAACACCCAATATGGATCATGGTGTAGATAAAAATGAAGATAGAAGACAACAACTCATAACAAAAGCAGATAAATTTTTCGCTTCTATTCAAGCAGCACAAGGCATAGAGGATATTTACGCAAGAAGAGTAGCTGCCGGTGGATCACTTGATACAGAGTTAGGAAAATATAAACTTTATAGTGAAGCCGACGAAAAACTTAGAGGATTAAAAGGAAGAGAAGACACGCTTGATGCAGATAAGGCTTCTTTAAAAACACTTCAGACATTACAGGCAAAAGATGTTTCTAAAATTGCCGGGAAGATTGAAAATGTAATGGAGAGGTCATTTAAAGAATATTACAATAAAGTACAACTTAAGCGTGGTCAGGAATTAGCGGAATTTGACGCTCAACAAAAAACAGAACTCAAGCAAAAAGAGGCAGATCTTAAAGTTAAAAGAGAAGAGATAGCACAAGTCTTACTTGATAAGTATCTTCGCATGACATATCTTAAATATCAAGGAGGAAATACTCCTACCGGGTACGACGATAAAGGTTTAAAAAAGCTTGTCAAGGAGGATCTTTTCAATCATAGCCCGGCCGATATGGCACGTGAACTTTTGAAAAGAGTATATGACGCAAGGGGTGATTTCCCAGATACATACAGAAAAGAAATGGATGTTTTAATCAAAGAAATGGGTGTTGGGGCTGGACCACCGAGAGTTACTTTCAATGATGTCTTAAAAAAAATGGATACCGCCAAGTTGACTGAGTTTGCGGCAACAGAGATGCCTAAGGCTTTTGGATTTGCCAAAGCACGTGGTTACTATTTCGATCGATT
Organism: Candidatus Roizmanbacteria bacterium GW2011_GWA2_35_19; assembly: GCA_000990565.1. Classification (GTDB taxonomy): domain Bacteria; phylum Patescibacteriota; class Microgenomatia; order UBA1406; family GWC2-37-13; genus GWC2-37-13. Next base: position 12,557 of record LBQC01000034.1, read on the forward strand.
GCGCTTGAAAAGACATCAAGTAGAGTTTATAACTTCAACTGATTATGGTGAAGGATTTTTTGAAAAGATGCTTGATGCTGCAAAAACATATGCAAGCCAGATGGATAATGAGAAATTAAGAAGTGAAGTATTCAGATCAATTGATGTTGCCATGAGACAATTAAGAGATAAGACACTAGGCAAAGATTATCAAGAGGGTATCAAAAACGCTTTGAAAGTGGCGACGATCGCGGGAGCCGCTACTGCTGGTACATACTTTATAGGCGGTCCTTATGCATTAGGTAGAATAGCCGCAACAGTCGGCAATGTCGGAGTGGCAGCTGGTGCTGCAGCTACAACCGCAGTTAGCAGGGCAACGAACTTTGTTGATACGGCGGCGGTTGATGCAATAACCGGAATGGGCCTTCATTATACCGGACCAAAAATTCCTATTAATCCAACCTCAGCCTTTGGTCAAGGATTCAATTCGGTACCCGCAACACCATAGTCATATCTAATAAAATGAACCTTTTTTTGTTATCATAAGAATATGATAGGAAGTTCAATGACCGAAGCGCCGATTCCACCAGCAGTTTTGAAGTCAAATAAATCTGGGTCGCCGATTTCCAATTTGGATATGCCTTTACCTAGGCGATCCGCTGGGGGCGAAAGTTTTTTAAGTGAGCAAGCCGGTGGTGTAAAATTGGGGAAGCTGGGTAATGATGAAAATTTTTCTCCTCTACCTTCAAGAATAAATGCACCACATGAATCAGAATTACCTGACTTAAGTCATGCAGAGCAAGCGGCTTTTATCAATGCTCTTAAAACGGAAGGAATACCAACAATGGTGAAAGAAAAACCAATAATTAACCCTCAATCCTCAGGAAATATAAGACCTCCGCAGGAAACGAGTATTGGAAAAGCAGCGGCTTCAGAAACAGCAACAGGAGTAAGAGAAAGCATCAACATTATAATAAATAAGATAAAGGAATTTGCAAAAAAGATCTGGTATTATGGTACAGGCAGTCCCTTTTGGGAAAAACTATTCGGCTCAACCCCGCCTCCTAAACCAGCTTAAATTAGCCTTAAGCGATTTAACTTAGCTTTAAAATCTCGTTAATATCAAGGGTAGTCTATTGGATAGTATTTCACGTTTTTTAGGGTCATATAACAACTAAATGACTTCCTTTGTAGCATATAATCCATTGACAATTTTTATACATAATTTTAACTTCATAGTAGCAATAGTATTGCTAGATATGATGCGATCGTCTCATAACTAATAATATGAAACAAAATAAAGGTAGATTTAAGCCGGGAGAGATATATTGGGAAATAATCAAACTTATTGGTTTGGCTTATATTTCAGGCGGTGGTTCTATTTATCGACCCTTGCTTCCACAATTGATTCAAGAAATAATCAAGCTAATAAAAGTGTCAAGAAATATAGAGATCAAGGAAAAAATAGTAAAAAAAACTTTTCAAAAATTAGAAAAACGACGGATAATTAATTTGATTGAAGAAAAGGACAAGATTTTTGTTGAAATAAAGAATAAAAAGAAATCAATTATTTTAAAATACTCTATCAAATCAATTTTTGATTTTAAGAAAAAACAAAAAAACTGGGATGGACAATGGTATTTAGTTTTTTTTGATGTCCCTGAGATTCAAAGAAATAAAAGAAATTATTTGCGAATGTTTCTTAATAAATTAGGATTTTATAAGTTCCAAAAAAGCGTTTATATTTACCCTTATTCATGTGAAAAAGAAATAAACCTGATAAAAACTATCGTCGAAGGAGGAAAATATATAAAATACATCATTGCCAAAAAAATTGAAGACGAGACTACAATTAAGAGATATTTTCACCTAAGTTAATTAGATACAATGCGATCGTCTCATAACTAATAAAATGTACGTTTAGATTACTAGGACGATAAATTTAGTTATGAGACGATCGCATCATAGCTAATAGGAAGTAGAATATTAACTACATGTATATTGAATTTTATTTATTA
>LBQC01000035.1 GCA_000990565.1 Candidatus Roizmanbacteria bacterium GW2011_GWA2_35_19
ATCTTGGGACAGGGCGAAGTAGAATGGGAAGATCAATTCCTATGGTTAGCTAGTTTTTATAAAAAAAACGTTTCTTATATCTCTATTTTTGATAAAAAAATTGCCACTCAAATATATGCTGGTGCTGATTTTCTTTTAGTTCCTTCAAAATTTGAGCCCTGTGGCTTAATACAAATGATCGCAATGAGATATGGAACCTTACCGATTGCAAGGTCAACTGGAGGACTTAAAGATTCGATTATAGATGGAGTTGACGGGTTTTTATTTAAAAAATATTCATCTTTTGATTTAGAAATAAAAATAAAAAAAGCCGTTGAAATTTGGAAAAACGACAAAAATAAAATTAATAATATGATTTTTAATGCGATGAAAAAAGATTTTACCTGGGATAAAAGTGCTAAAGAATATATTAAGCTTTATAATAAACTATGCAATCCGTCCGCGATATTTTAAAAAAATTTAATCCTCTTGAAGACCGGTATCTCTCCCGGGAGTTTCAGGCATTTGGTGTCTACCTAGCCTCAAAACTTGAAGATAATAAGCATAAAAGTTTATACATTAGACTGGCCAAAAATATTCCCCGCCCGATCCTTGAAGAAGCCCTCCGCTACGTTGTTGACTCAACGGCCACCCGAAAAGGAGCCCTTTTTATGTGGAAACTTAAGCAGCTCAACGCCTTCACGAGTCAAAAGTCTATAATGTCCGTAAAGTCTATAAAGTCAAAAATATAATATGTTCTAAAGTCCTAACTTTATGGACTTTCGACTTTAAAGACTTTATAGACTAGAAGTAGCCCCACGCCCAGTAGGCAACACTCCCAATCCCCCACTCTTTTAAATATTTAATTTTTATCCCTGCTGATTCAACGTCCTCAAAATAAATCGAGTGAGTTGCTTCATCTTCATAGGTAACATGTTTTTCTTTTGAATCCTCGTCAGTCGAAACAACGCAATTTTTTTCATAACATTTTTTTCCTAAAAAGTTTTTTTTAATTTGGGATAGTGTTAATGCTCCAGCCGTCCCTAGAGGCTTACCGTCTTTTAATCTCCAATCATATCCATACATCCCAAATACGAACGTTAATTTTTCTGCTGGTACAAACTTCAGAAAGTCTGAAACCATTCTTTTAAATTCCGAGTATGGATAATTTGGACCAGGTTCACCGTAACTTTTTGAAAAATCATAGGCCATGACCATTATTTCATCACTGTTTTTATTAATAAACTCAAGGTTAACCGGTCTCTTCCTAAAAAAGGTGTCTCCGTATACGCCGACCGCAAATTTTAGATTTTTTTTCTTGACCTCTTGGTATAATTTTTTGACTCCTTCATTTATTTGCCTAATAAACTCATCGGAGGCTAGACCATTTATTTCTAAATCAAGGACTATTCCCCTAAATTTTGTCAACTGCCCCACATTCTCCAAATTACTTATTTCCGATCGTGAAAGTGTTAGCTCATCTAGATTTGTGACTTTGATTGTCATCCATAGTTCTTTTTCTTTAAGAGAACCGGTGAATGTAGCAATTTTTTCATTGCCCCCGAAGTAAATCCAACGGTCATAACCATTATGAAGTATCGTCTCATCTTTCAGATTCCAGTCAGGTACAAATATCGACTCTTTTTTCTGGATCTTTCTTATCCCTGCGATTCTGTTTGCGCTTGACGAAGTTGGAGTTGTAGAAGCAGTTGAGTTTAATTTAGTTTGAATATTTTTGACTATGGGAAACTGTTTCCAAACAAAACCACCAATGATAAATAATACCACTAGGACAATAAAATTCTTCATCATACAATAATAACAAAAAAATAGAAGTTGACAAATGTTTTATTATTCTCCATAATGAAAATTAGCTCATTAATTAGATTTATGGTGAGTGAAACCGAACCATGAAAATTACAGTTTACACCATTAAAGATTGTGCTTTTTCGAAGCAGGAAAAAGAATATTTAACCTTGCATATATTGCAATTTGAAGAGAAAGATCTCGAAAGTAATAAGGATTTTTTGACTGAGATGCTTGCCGTCTCCAATAATTTTGCTGGGACCCCGGTCACTAAGATTGAAAAAGATGATGGGACAATTGTAGTCCTTAAAGGATTCACTCCAACGGAGTTTGATACCGCTCTAGGATTTGCACCCACTGCTCCAGCAACGACTCCTGCTCCGGAAGAAAAACCAGTTGATTCACCAAAAACTGAAGTACCAACCACACCAGTCGAGACAACCCCTCCTGCACCAGTATCAACTCCGACCGAGCCTGTCGTAACTCCAGAGACTCCTAAGGTCGAAGAGCCACTTAATGATGTCTTAGGCAAACTTGAAACTAATATGGCAGACACAGCGCCGACTAATGGCGTTCCAGTTGATCAAACTCCACCTGTCCCTCCTACCCCATTGACTGATGAAGTCTCATCAACCGGGGTCGCTTCCGCTCCCTCCGTCCCCGACTTTCCCTTTCAAATTTCAAGCAGGGGCGGAGGGAGTCGAACCCCCGTTATCGATTTTGGAGATCGAAGTCCTACCACTGAACGACGCCCCCTATTGAGTTAAATTTTCTGCAAACCTATTATAAATAAAACCAAGTTCTAAAGCAATCTTATAATCATAATAACGAACACTTATTGTACCTTTGTAGCCTTCTCTTATTATTATTTTTGTGTGCGGCTTTAGATAGCTTCTTGAAAATTGTGAAATTGGAACATTGGTTATTTTTGACCAATACTTTTTTATATTTATTTCGTTATGATACTCGTGTACATGAACCAAGGCCCTAAATTTTTTTTCATCCAGCTTGAAAGATGATCTAAAAAGAGTTAAGAAACATTTTATCATTAGCGGATTTGAATTGATGAAAACTACGGCGCTACTATTTTTTTCACCTTCGGCCCAATATAACAAAGAACATAGTAATTTGTTAATTTTTTTATTGGTTTTATTCTGCAATACGTAGTTTTTTGCAATAATCTCTATTTCCTTTGAAAGCTTATTTTTCTTTGCTTTTAATACTTCCTTTGCTTTAACCATTCCAAGCGCTAGACGACCAGCTATTCTTTTTTTAGCTTTTTTATTCAAGGTAATCAAAAAGATTGTGGGGTCTTAGTTTTTCTTTTTGTGTTCTCGGGCAGAATTCTTACTTGCTCAAGCAAGGAACTACTATTTTGGTCACTTCTTTTATTCCATCTGTGCGCTCAGACAGAATTGAACTGTCATCGGAGGTTCCGCAAACCTCTATTCTATCCGTTGAACTATGAGCGCTATTCTATCCGCCTGCCCCGAAGACTTGCCCCTCGGGAGTGCGAGGCTGAAAGCCTCCAAACCGAGGTAAGAGTTCTTCTGGGGTTGAACTACGAGAACAAGTAATTATTCAATTTTACCAAAAAATATTTGTAGTACATTAAGTAAGTTATTATCACTCTTAACGCCCCGATATTAAGCTTTTGTAGCATATAGTCCCTTGACATTGAGAATAAACTGTTAAATATTAAATATTAAAGGTTAAAGAAATATTAAAGATTAAACAGTTAAACCAATATATGAAATTTGAACTTGAGGAAAGAGTGGAAAAGTTTGGTGAAAATATTATTAACCTGTCCAAAAAAGTTAAATTAACAACTTTTACGAGATCAATTGTTGAACAATTGATTAGATCTGGAACAAGTGTTGGAGCTAATTACTTTGAAGCTAATGGTGCTTCAAGTAAGAAAGACTTTATTAATAAGGTATATATTTCCAAAAAAGAAGCTAAAGAAACTCAACATTGGTTAAGAATGGTTTCAAAGGCTGATGAGTCCGTAATAGAAGAAGCAAGGTTACTTTATAAAGAATCCCAAGAACTTGCAATGATATTTTCAACAATAATTACAAATACTAAGAATAAGTAGTTTAATATTTAACAGTTTAACCTTTCTTTAACCTTTAATATTTAATCTTTAAGATTTATGCTTGGACTAGCTCTGTTTGGGGAAGAGGGACAACTGAACTGAGAGCTGTTTCGGCTGTTACTTCTCCGCTTAAATAGGCAATTGCAGTATCCACCCAGTTAAATTCCCTTGGAATACCAATTTCATCAGCGATCCTAGCTAAAGGGTTATCATTTATAAATACTGCTGGTAAATCAGACTCTGAATCAACTGGTGCAAAATTAACGAATACTGAATTTCTTTCACCACTCAACATCACTTTGTGATCATTGACACTTTTTACCGTATCTATATGATAAGTAAAAGTCACCATTTTACCTTGATATGGTTTTCTTATCGTAATTGAATTACCCTCTAATCCAACTAAATCTCCTCTTTTATTAAGAATTAAGCCCATACTTAAAATTGGGTCGCTGTCTGGTTGAGATACATCCAAATTTATTTTACGTCCAGGTGATTGAAGAAGCTGAAAACCTACATCTGGTGTTGAAGGATCACTTTTTTTTAATATACTATTCCAAAAATATTTCCTACCTCCAACATGTTCTTTCAAATGCTGGTCTTTAAAGGGTCTAATCATTTCTTGCCTAAATTTTCTTTTGAGTGCTTCTGGCATGATGGTACATTATACTGCTAATACAGTCTAATTTCAAATTTCCGCTACCACGATCCTCCCCCACCGCCGCCGCCTCCACCTCCAGAAAACCCTCCGCTAAATCCCGATGAGTGGCCGGTTGAGCTCCGGACTGGAGTTGCGGCCGTTGCGAAACTTTTCATTGATGAGTTCATACTGTTGACAAATATGACACTGTTGAATCTTCCACGATCGTAACTTTGGTACCACGAAGGCGCTGAAATATTCATACTTTCAAATCTTTTTGCCCAAATCCTTTCAACTCCAAAAGCGATTGCAAAGGGCAGGAGTTTTTCAAACATTAATTGTTTATCGGCCTGGAATTCCAGTTGTCTTTGCTGAGTTGTCAGGAAGTTTTTCAGAGATTTTGATACGTTATATGCATTTACTCCCTCAACTGTTTTCCTTGGCATCACCCGGCCAAATACAAATGCGACTATTGCTAAGAAAAAATTACCAGTAAATAAAGCTATCCCGGCCAATATATAATATCCAGTCCGGATTGACTGAGGATTTTTTGGAAATAATTTTATATTCACAACATTTTCATATAAAGCATTGGTTACTTCCTGGACCTCTGAAGCTAAATTTTCACCTTTGAGTCGAATTTCATTTTTTAACTTAAAAAATTTATCGATTAATAATCTTTCAAAAGACAAAAGTTCATTGTCATTTCGAGCCAAAGGCGAGAAATCTAGCGAAGCGTTTCGTCCCGATGTAACGTCGGGACTAGATCTCTCACGGAGCTTGTCCTGAGAGAAATCGAAGGGTTCGAGATGACTTTTAATTAAATAAAAATCTCCCTTTTTTCTCTCTTCGATTTTTATATGTCCGCGTCTGGCCAGATCAATTATTGTTGAGGAAATGTCTTTCATATCGACGGTTTCATCCCCCAGTGTCCCGACTTCTCCAGGCGTTAAAAATCGGCTTCCATCAGGAGTCTTTGGAGGATCGTACCAGGCTGTAGTTATACCTATAATTCCTTTTGGGTCACGGCCGTGCTTGAACCATTTGAAAATAATAAATCCAGGTAGTCCCACATACCAAATCAGAGCCAATAATCCAAGTAACCAAGTAATTAATCTTCCAAGTAACGTGTCAAAAAACGCTATGAATTCTTTTGCTTCCAAAACTGCAACAATATTTTTTGGAAAACCAACGACTACAGAGATTCCAGAATTAGCCATTAAATAGTTCTTTGTATCAAAGACTAAAACTCCTTGGACTTTATTAAACTGGCAGTCGCTTTGGGTCGATCCATATCCCCCGGTAAAACACTTCAGATTTACGCCATCTGTAAGTTTTTCAGGAAGTGTAATCATTGCCCTTGCAAACGCTATCGGCACATCCCAACCATTTCCAGTTATATTCCAATATAGCTCATCATGATCGGAAAAATATGTAAGCGCTCCTGACACCCTATATGAAATTACATACTTGTGAATTCCCGTAACTGTCCGATTTGCATCTCCAATTTTCAACCTTAATATAGTTAATGTCTCTGTAAATTCCGTGCCTACTAAGATTCCCAAAGTCATAAACAATCGTTTCTTTTACATCAATCGTCCCATCTTTATTTATGTTAACTTCAGATTGAAATGATTGAATGTGTTCTGTATTTGAGAAATCTCTAGGAGGAGCCGATCCGCCAGCCGGCGGAGATGACGAAGTAATTTCATTGATTCTAACCTGATCTTCTTGAATATCATCAAACTGGGCAGAGACTGGAATCACTAAAATAAAAAACAAAAGAAAAACGACCAATATCTTTTTCATAATAGAATTATAAAATAATTATTATTTTCTTACTTGCCTATTTACCAGCGATCCTTCAATTGAGCCATGGTTTTTAGGATTTAAGTATGACATAAGACTAATATCTCTTAAATTTTTCACATGAAAAACCGGATGATCAGGTCGTTTTTCTAAATTAAGTATTTCTTCTGAAGGTTGATTCAATCTATCAACATGTATAGAAAAAACGTCATAATTATGTCTCTGTCTACCTTCAGGATTTTTATTAGCTACAGATAATATCGCTTCTGACGTGTCATCGAGGTAAAATACTTTCGTTGCTTTGTTTATTTCTTTACGAAACTCCATTGCGCCCAATACATCTTGAATTATATCCTTTCTATTAAAGCCACTTTCTCCCCCTTCCACTATATTAAACATGTTACGTACTTCGTCAGGCAATCTTTCATCCAATACTATGATAGGATTCCCCGTTGCGATTATGTAACAAGTTTTTATCCCATCTTCTTGATCCATTTTTTTTAATGATTGCATTAAATGTATAAAGTCTTTATTTATGTATCCTTCATCGCTTTTTTTATTATCTCTTTTTTTGTTCATTTCAGCTAAAAATCGCTTTCTGTATACAATAAAATCATTATAGACGGTGCTTTCTAATTCTCTTATTTTTTCTAGGCCTAATCCCTTCAGTTTTAGATATTTATCAAAAAAAACCTGCTCGGTGGTACCTTTTGATTGGACGGCAGCTTGACTAAAGGCGTCTGAATCAAATTTTCCCAATCCGTGAATATGTAAAGCTTCCTCAAGTCCTTTCATCATTGAAAGCACCGCCATTGGATTTCCATCGGTGATTACGCCATCATAATCAAAAATTACTACTCGATCATACACTTCCCCGCGATTTAACATTGGTAAATTATATAATATGACTTATGTTGTCGACATTGGGCTTTATTTTAGGTAGCGGGTGGGGAAAAATAATCTCCGACGTCAATGATAGAAAAGAGGCCTCTTTTGAGAAAATTTTCAATAAAAAAGCCACCGTTCCGGGGCATTCGGGCAAGATAATTGAAGGCAAAATTGCTGGCCGACCCGTTATTTTTTCTTCTGGCCGGTTTCATACATACGAGGGTTATTCAACACATGAGGTAACTGAGATTGTCAGATATCTACATTCTCGCGGAGTAAAAAAAATTGTTATTACCTCCGCCGCTGGCGGTCTTAATGAAAATTACAAAGTCGGTGACCTGGTTATTTTAAAAGACGTGATTTCGCTTTTTTGCTCAAGCCCACTGACCGGACCAAAATTCTTAGATCTTTCCCGACCTTTTTCAGAAGATATGGTAAAGAAAGCTCAGAAAATTGCCAAAGACCAAAAAATAAATTATCAAAATGGTACCTATGTTTATGTCCGCGGGCCGCATTATGAAACTTTTCCCGATAAAAAAGCTCTAAAAATACTCGGAGCCGATGTCGTCGGGATGAGCACTGTCCCTGAAGTCATAATGGCCAATTACTTAAAAATGGAAGTCCTCGGACTATCTATGGTTACCAACCTTGCCTTTGTGAAACACGATCACCATGAGGTTCTTACAAACGCAAAAAAACAAGAGGAAAAGCTTTATAAATTTTTTGAATTTTTCATAAAAAGTATATGAAATATGTGAAAATTTCTTGGGATAAGCTTGAAAAAGATTGTATTAGTCTTGTTAATAAATTGGGTAATAAAAAATTTGACAGAATAATATGTATTTCTCGGGGCGGTCTTCCATGGGCAAGAGTCTTATCCGATTTCCTTAAGCTTCCTATTTCTCATCTTGCAGTTGAATCGTACGCCGACTTGAAACAAATCAAAAGGCCAGTCGTGACCGAATCACCAAAAGATCTCCCAAGACCTGAAAAATGGTTGGTAGTAGACGATGTTTCAGACACGGGTGATACTTTTGCCTTGGTAGTTGAACATCTAAAAAAATATCGAACTAAAAAAATATTTACAGTTTCTCCGTATATTAAGCCAAAAACAAAATTTATTCCAGATTTCTATGTTGAATCAATTGACGCTTGGATAATCTTTCCTTACGAAATTCGCGAGACCTATGAAGCTTTTTTGAAAATTTACAAAACATCAAAAAAAGCAAAACAAATGCTTCTAAAAAACGGACTTAAGAATTGGGAAATAGAAAATCTTTAAATGAAATACAAATTAGCTCCTGAAATTAGAAGACAGATTAGAACTTTGATCAAAGAATTGAAATTTACTCACATTAAACCTAATCAAATCCACTGCATCCGTAGCTTTGATGCCAAAACCCGCGCTTATGCCCGAATCTGGGGCATGTCTCGACTTTTCAATGAAGTGGCGGGACTTAAGCCTAACTATATAATTGAGGTGATTAATCAGCGTTTTGAAAAACTGACTCCTCGAGAGAAAATAAAAACATTAATTCACGAGTTGATGCATATTCCTAAGACTTTTTCCGGCGCCCTTCTCTCCCACCGCGGTCCTCATCATGAAATAAATGATAGCATCGCATCTGTTTTTTACTCCCACAAACTTCTCAGTGTATAAATTCCCTGAATCCATATTATCTGGGTCAGCTTTTAAGCAGTCTTTTTTACACCTAAAAATTCCACGAACTGATAAACCGTATCCTGCTTGAGTCAAACATCTAATCTGGTTTGCCTCAACAATATAATTTTTTCTAACGCAACAAATTCCACGATATTGGACTATATTTGAACTATAGTCTTTTCGAACATCTCCAAACCTGAAATAATCACTATTGCCACAAGTAACACTGCCAAGATATCCTCCTGTTAATAGGTTATATATCCCAGGCGGTCCGGAAACAAAGTACAAATCATTTAAGTTAACCCCCTCTTTAATCTTTGTTTGTAAATATTTGGAGTATCCTGAATATGGAGAAGTTGCTTGAAATTTTATAAGACACGCTTCATCATAGGCCATAGCTGAGACTTGAGCTTTTGGCTCGCTTTTTTTTATACTTGTCGTTTTAACAATTAAAACCAAAAATGAAAGAATTGCAATAGACACACCGACAAAAATCAATTTATTGAAGTCTTGATGATTGAAAGTTCTTTTTTTGTACCTTCTAGCCATTAAAAATATCCTAAACTTATTTTTTCAATTTGTCAATTACATTTGTTATAGTTTTGTTAAATTCTCCTTTAACTGTTGCGCCGGCGGCGTTTTTATGACCCCCGCCGCCGAACTTCAGGGCAAGTGCTGAAACATCAAAATTCTTTTTCGATCTAAAGCTCATATTGATCACCCCTGGTTCAAATTCAAGTAGGGCGACCCCAAAATCGATATCTTTAATGCTTCTAAAATAACTATCAGCCGCCGCTTCCCTCACCCCTTTTGGTTTTCCGTACTTTTCAAAAGTCGCATATGGTATTGCCGACCAGACAAATCGTTTTTCACTTTTCATATTGTTTAAAAATTCCCCTAACAATTTTACAAATCCAAAACTTAGTGAATCGTTAAACTTTTCAACCAACAAATCATACTTTGCGCCATTTTTTAATAACTCATTAACGATAGAAAAAGTCACAGACGGATTTTTTGGATACTTAAAAAAGACCGTGTCTCCGGCAATGCCTGACAATAGTGAGGTTGCAATATTTTCATCAATTTTAATATCCCAATCGGCTAGCATCCGATAAACAATTTCGGCGGTCGCTGAGGCCCCGGTATCCCATAGTCGATATACATATTCATCCCAAGTATCAGTCATATGGTGATCTATGATTATCTTTTTGATTTCTGGAAGCTTAATATCTTTTGATCCAGTGACAATGTCATAGGAACCGGAATCAAGAATAAGAAATAAATCATAGTCTATAAAGTTTTTAAAGTTCCTAAAGTCCCCACTTCGCCAGTTTGAGACTGGCTTCGAGGGGCGAGCCTTAAAGTCGACTGTCTTTATTTTTTCGGAGTCGTTGATAAATGAAAAACTTGCCGGGATTTGATGAGGGCAGACATAAGTTATCACTTTACCCATTTTTTTTAAAGCCTGGCCAAGCGCAATTGCTGATCCCACCGAATCAAGATCGGGATTACGATGAGCATTGATCAAGATTTTATTGGCCTTTTTGATCTCAGTAAGGATGGATTTACTTAAAGAATAGTTTTGTTTCATAGATTTAGGTTTTCAATGAATCAGTCCCGATTAAATCGGGATTTATTGAAAATTGAGAAATGAAAACTGAAAATTTATAATATAATTCTATCAAATGTCTCATCTAATAGTGATCTCAGGACCCCAATCTTCAGGAAAAACGACTGTTTTTAATTATTTAAAAGGCAGACTTAAAGATTTTTCTTTTGTTGAGGAGATTAATCCCTACATAGTTAAAAAAAGCTCTCATCCTAGATATATTTCCCCCTCAGGTAAATTCCAAGAAGAGCTCTCATTAATGACTTTGAAAAAAATCAAATTACTAAACTCTAATAAAAACTATGTTTTTGAAACTGGACCGATGCAAATAGTATATGTTGAAAAATATTCGGGATTTAAAGCCGCAAACCTATATTTAAAAAAATATTTGAAAATACTAAAATCTTTTAATCCGACGATCATTTTTATTGATTCAAAGCCGGAAATTAGCTTTAAAAGAAGAAAAAAGAAGTATCTTGAACGAATAAAGGAGTATCGCCTCGAAGACAAAGAAAAAGAAATACTTGGAGAATATAAGCAAAAAATTATTGACCTTTACCCTCTCTGGCTCAAATGGCTAGATAGATATCCTTATAAAAAAATTGTTATTAACAATAACAATAAAACTAAGCGACAATTTATAGATGAAGTAAGTAAAATTATTCTTTCTTTGTTATCCCAGAAGTCTTCTTAACCGTGAAATTTACCCCATCGCTTTCGATTTTAGCGTAGGCCATGTTACTTATACTTCCAACCGGTAATGATCTAATATCACCGTATTTAATATGCATTAAAAACCAACGCATTATCCCACCATGAATTACAACAAGCACATTTTTGTCTAAATTTTTTTGACAAATTTCCCTTATATATGGTATAAAGCGCGCTTCAAGTGATCTGTCTGTCTCGACTCCAAGCTCTTCGCGCTTTTTTTCTTTATGGTCATATAAAGAAATTAGCTCACTAGTCTCATCCTTACTTAAAAGGCTGAAGTGCTTACCTTCATAGCTCCCAAAATCCCTTTCTCTTAAAGCAATTGAAGTGATTATATTAATATTTTTACCGGACGTTATTATTTCTGCTGACTTTTTGGCTCTTATTAAATCTGATGAAAATACAGCATCAAAATCAATTCTTTTTAGTTCCTTTCCCAATTCTTCTGCTTGTTTTTCGCCATTTTTATTTAGGGGAATGTCAGAATGCCCTTGAATAATTCCGTCGGCATTCCAATCCGTCTCACCATGCCTGACTAAATAAATTGTGCAATATTTATTCATAAAAGGATTTTATTTAGACGCCAAATTATATAAATTAAAATTATAAGATATATAAGACGCTGAATTGCCATATAAATTTTAACTCTTTTATTTTTCTTAAAGGCTTCATAAAATAATTTTCCATCTATATATAGAAGAATAATAAGCCAAGCAAAAAAAGTAAGTTTAATAATAATTGCGACTAACCAGAAATTTTCTGTACCCTTAAAATACATTATCAGAAAGGCTAAAAATAGAAAGATTATTACTTGAGCAGGTTTAAAATACATATCAAAGTTGATTCCTTTTAACCAGTAGGAGTAATATTCACTATTTTTCATCTTCAAAAAAATGTTTAAAAAAAAGTTTTTCATTAATCTAAATAATTCCAATCAAAAGCGGCTTTGTTTTGTGGATCGGCGCAGTCAGTGGTATTTAATTTTTGCTTAACTTTTAAAGTTAAATCAAAGACTGTCAAATCCTTATTGCAAGACATAAATTTCTCTCCGTCAAGACTCCATTTGAAATAATAAATCGTAAAGTCTTGATCATTTTTTGAGGAAAATATTTCTTTCATATCAGTTAATCTAAATACACCCGAATGATCATCCTTTTTTAACAAAATATATTTACCATTAGGAGATATCATATTAATATTTGAATAGTGATCAGAGTCAGAGATATACCCTTGTGTTAGTATTTCTTTTTTTAGATATATTTCTTTTCTTAAAATATTGTATTCATAGACTTTCAGTTTCTTTCCTTTTTCAACTGAAGTAACTAAATAGAAGTTATCTTTATTACCGGTAAATGGGCCGGAAAAATAAAATTCGTTTTTAATGATAAACTCGGTATCTGGCAAAGGCGGATTATCATAAGTAAACATTCTTCTTACGATCGTATCTTTTTTACTTGCTAACCCCCAAATATCTACGTAATATATGGCTCTGTCAAATGGGTAAAATGCCACTACACCATTGGCGGACTGCTCATCAAAAATTTTGTATTTACTCTTAGGAATTTGGTAGACCTTCTGAGTTTTGATTTTAAACTTACTCAATTCTCCATATTCTGAAAGAAAAGTTAAATGGGTATTTCTTGGTGACCAAATAATTTTATTGACGTGAGTGACCCCTGAAAATGAAGATGTGCCACGAATGAAGTTTTTTTCCAAATCAAAAGTTTGATATTTTTTACTTCTTAAATCAAAGATATAGAGTGCATAACGTTGTGGAAACCAATAATCTCCGGTTAAATATTTTTGGTTTAACTCATTATTATTAGCTTCAATTGCATTTCTGATTGAATCATTAAATCCAAAAGCGGCCAGCTGCTCTCCATCGGGAGACAAGCTCAATGATTGAAAAAAATCGTGATAATAATTATTACTTCTATCTACTTGATAACTTTCTTCACTGCAACCCGACTCTGTGCCAAACCCGCACCAGGGCGTTATTGTTCTTTCAGCTTTTTTTAATTTTTCAAACTTTCGATTTGTTAGACTTGTCAGGTTATGACCATTTTTATCAGCTACCCAGATGTTGCCGTCTTTAATAAAAACAACACGTTCACCTTTTTTATTGACTTGAATGAAAATCAAAGCAATATATAGAGCAAACAATGTAATAACCAATAGAAATACTTTTAACAAATTGAAGAATATCGCCCTTGTCTTTGATTTACGTTTTTTTACCATTAAATTCTTTTAAAATCTCTGAAGATTTATCGAGGTTCTGTTTCTCAATTGATGATAGGTCTATTTCAAGAATTTCTTCAACGCCATTTCTTCCAATCACGCAAGGGACGCTCAAAGCGACATCTTTTAGGCCGTACTGACCATCAAGTGGGACAGACACTGGATAGACGCGTTTACTGTCGCTTAAGACCGCCTCGACTAATTCAGAGACAACAACGGCGATTGCATAGTAGGTCGCCCCCTTCGATTGGATAATTGCTTGGGCCGCTTCTTTAACTTTTATATAACAATCATTTATTATTTTTTCATTTATCCCGGGGACTGAGAGAAGCTGCTGCCCGCCGACATCGGCGTTTGAGACAACCGGGAAAGAGCTGTCACCATGCTCCCCAAGTATATAAGCGTGGATATTTTTTGTATTGATTTTGAGAATCTCAGATAGGTGAAATCGGAAACGTGAAGTATCAAGGCTCGTCCCCGTCCCAAAAATTCGTCCTTTTGGTAAGTTTAAAATCTTGCTTGCTTCATATGTCAACACATCAACCGGGTTTGTAACCATTATGAGAACAGCATTTGGACTTTGAGAAACTGCAGCAGGTAAAATATCTTTGACAATCTCGGTGTTTTTTTGAACTAGTTCTAGTCGTGATTCGCCTGGTTTTTGGGCGACCCCGGCAGTAAAGACAATCACATCAGAATTTTCAAAATCATTATTAGATGAAGCGACAGTAATTTTCGTTGATCCTAAAAATGATAATGAGTGCTCAAATTCAAGCTGCTCCCCTTTCATTTTTTCAATATCCCGGTCATAAAGAACGATCTCTCCGACTTTTTCTTTAAGAAGCATGGCAAATGCCGCACTCATCCCAACCCGCCCACCACCGATTATTACAACCTTATTACTTTTCATTATGATTAATTTCGTGCCGACCGAAGAATAATAACTGATAAATATAGCTCAATGGATCGTACTTAAATACTTCCCAAAACATTTTAAGATTATTTATCTCTCCCCTTATACCCCCAAATTTATTTATCTTGGGCAAATTGGTATTTGAAGATTGTGTCCAGTATACATTTTTTTTGTTTTTAATCATATAAGTATTTATTGCGGTCTCAAGCTGAAACCCGGTGGGATTGGTCTTTAATATTTCTAAAAAATCTAATCTTTTTAAAATTCGCTCTCCTGAAAACAGAAGTTCCATCCGGTTTAATTTTGTTATTAATCTTGGAGTATTTCGGTTAAAAATTATCATGTCGATTTTTTCATCGTTGGTTATCTTATTAATTACAGATTCAATTTCTAAATAATTCACGTTAGTTAAATCTGCGTCATAAAGAAGAATGTAATCCGACTGTGTTTCCTCTAGTCCTTTGGCGACTGTTCCAGTCTTACCGATGATATTTTTAAGTTTTATGAATTTTACTTGTGGAAATTTTTTAATCGCTAAATATCCGTCATCAGTTGACCCACCATCAACCGTAATTATCTGATCGATATTTTTTACTTTAACAATTTCTGAAAGAGTTGAAGTTATTCTTTCTCCTTCGTTGAGAAATGGAATTATGCAAGTAATATTTTTTTTCATTTTATCTCCACAATGAAAATTTCCTCGTAAGTTCGTTTACCTGATTAATTTCTCCAAATAAGCAAATTCCATAATATTCTAGTTCTAATTCAGGAGTTGCCTTAGTTCGCAGTTGTTGCTCGATATAAGTGCCGACTGTCATAGTTGAAGTAAAATCTACAAAATGTATTCCTTTTTCAAGCAACGAGTTTCTCAGTGTCCTTATTTTATTTGAATTATCAGCTGAAAGAATAATGAAAGGATTGTCAGAAATACTATTGTGATTTCCGCCATCGCGGTCTATATAACTGTCAAATCTCATTTCAGGCAAATTTGGGTAACTCGCTGATAATCCCGCTGACATATGGCCCAGCGCATTCATTAAATTAGGGACAGGTATCTTTTTATTTAATACGGCTACGAACTTATGAGTGAACGGTTTAAATTGATTTTCCATTAACGTAAATTATATATTAGAAGTCTTAAAATAACTAGGGCGTGGGATGCTCTCAGAACTTTTTATAATAAATCTTTTTCTCTATCTTTCAGATAAGTTTCTCTTAATTTCTTGGTAAATTCAGTTGAAAAAGGTTTTTTACCATATATTGGAGTAATTTCATTTCTCAAATGATCTAACATTTCTAAATTGTTCTTTTTAAGTATTTTTTGTATCGCCTTACATCCTATTTTGGTATAAATCCAAAGGTAATCTAAATCTTTAAAAGATCCTAGTATTTTATCGTTGATATAAATATCGACTTCTCCAAAAGCCCAATTATCATGGATTTTAATGTAGTTAATAATTTTTTTGGATTTATTTTTTGAATAATCAACGGTTTTTAAAATCTTCTCCGCAATTTTTGCGCCCAAATCCATATGGGCTCTCCTAACATCTTTATTATAGTAATTAACCGTGATAGGGTCACTTAATTCTGAATATCCAACATCATGAAGAATTGCTAAAGGCATAAGAATACTCTCATCAATTTCTTCATGCTTGCACATTTCTTCAACTTTTTCCATCATCCATTCAATATGCTCGACATCCATAGGTCTGCCTTTTATATAATAAGGTCTTGCTAAATTCCATATCTTTTTATAAAGAAGGTTCATGTTTTAATTATATCAGTAGCTATAAAATCTGAGCGGAGCACTCGGGTCTGGAACTTTTTAATCCTTATAGCTTTCAATAATAGTCGTTTTTCCTTGAATATTTAATTTGTTTGAAAGTTCTGGAAAAACTATTCCGTCCTGAATATCTTTTGCCAAATAATCAATTTTTCCAATTCCGGGATAAAGAGTAAAAAGTTGAGACTTTGTATTTTTTGTGTTTTCTTGGACTGTCTCGATTATTCTTGTTCTAAATAAAGGATTTTTAGCGAATTCTTCGTAAAGAATCTTTTTTCTTCTCTGATAATCTTCAGTTTTTTCAATCTCTTCCCAAGTTAAAATTTTAATACGCTTACTTAGTAAGGGATCAAATTGTTGAGAAATTTCTTTGACTTGCTCTTTCATTTGTCGACCTTTTCGTAAAGCTGTTCTTAAAGCCATTTCGGGTTTATATTTGTCTTTTACTTGATAATTTATGGCATGAATTTTATCCGGAATAAATATGACAACATTACTAACGGAATTTTCCAAGCTCCAAGATAAAAAATCCTTAATATTATTAGGATCTCTGAAGTATCTATTGCCTAAACTTAATCCAATAAAAATATTGTATTGTTTTTGTTTTAAGATTTCTGGATTAAAATTTAATCCCTCAGCAATTCGCATAACATTTTTTTAAAAATTTGGCGGAGGAGGTGGGATTTGAACCCACGCGAGTCTTACGACTCAGGAGTTTAGCAAACTCCCCGAATTGACCACTATCGGACTCCTCCTAAAATTTTTTTTATAGACAGTTTTATATTATTTGTTCCTACTTCTTTCAAATACCTCATTACTTCATTTTGGTTGTGTAACCAAACATCATATTTCAAAGTTCTTTTTGGATTGTATTTTAAATATAAAAGGCCTCTATAAACAAAGTCAAGTATTGGCTCTGATTGGTTAGAAAAAACTATCTTTGGATATTGATATTCTTTTCCTTTAACTTTGTATTTGTGAATCGTAAAACATCCGTCCGTATCCATTAATCCTCGTATACATCGCTTTACATACTCTTTAGACCGATTGACACAAGATATTTTACTACATTAATTCCTGATAAACTAACCCGCAAAACATGTGAGCTTTTATTTTCTAAAATACTTGGTTTTAAATCAAATAGTTTTTTTATTAAATTAGATACAAATATGCTATATTTTTTGTCGGTTATACTACTTAAGTAGACTACTATCTGGCCGCTAGTTATTCCACCATCTCCAAGCATAATACCCATAAATTCCGCTAAATCTTTTGACTCCCTAGGTTTTGGAAAAGTATTCAAATACTTTTTCCATAAATCGGGATTATTTTTTCTCTTTATCCAAGACATCCAACCTCCTTTAGCGCGAGTCTCTCTATTGCCTAATAAACCATAAAGTTTATAAGTTTTTATTCCTCCTAACTTAGCTCCTTTTTTCACGTACCAATATTTATTGAGAATTTTGTGTTTTGGAATAGATATTCCTGTGAGTGAGCTTAATTTTTCCAGTACAACACTACTTGGATTATATTCCCCCTTCTTCCAGTCTCGCAAAGTTCTTGCAGAAATTTTTAATCTATGAGCTATTTCACCCAAGTTTAAATCTAGTCTATCTTCGGCTTGTTGAATAAATTGTCTTAAATCATCTTTTTTAAAACTAAATCTATACATAATTCAACTATACCATATCTCCATATTATTTACAAAAAATGTGCCGGAGGGGAGAGTTCCCGGCGCTGGTATTCCAAACGGTTGATATCAAGTTGATTTAGGTTGATAAGAAAGACGAAGCTTAGTACGTAGAAACGACAGAAAGTTGTAATACTTCGG
>LBQC01000036.1 GCA_000990565.1 Candidatus Roizmanbacteria bacterium GW2011_GWA2_35_19
TCCCCCCGATCGGAAAAGGAGGAAGCGAGAAACCGCTGGAGCGAAAGCGGAGGCGGACAAGACCTCCGTAGCGAAAAGCGGAGGAGGAAAAGAATCCCGAGCGACTGAGCGAGGGATGGGTTTGCGGGAGTCGAGCTCTGGTGCGCGACTATAATAATACCTTTGTTTCCGCCGACCATATTCTTCTTTAGGGAGGCGGAGATGTCCGACCGGAGGGAGGACAAGTTAGAGAAATCCAAAGTTCAAAGCAGAGATTCGCCGACCGACTGAGAGAGGCGGAGATTCCCGAGCGATTAGCGAGGGAAGAGTCAACTGGTTGGTTGAAAGTTTGACTGGTTGACAGAATGGCTGGCTGGTTGGTTGAGTTGGTTGAGTGTCCGGCTGACTGACAGATTAGTTAGTTGGTTTCCCAAACGCCGGAAGTTCCCCAGCTCCCAGACAGTCAAAGCCTTACTCCCAACCCCAAGAACCCAAACCACCGGCTCTGATCGTCAGCGCTCCCACAGTCCTCAGCGCCCCATATTTGAAGCTCGTCATGTCGCAAAATTGATAGCGAAGTGTCGCACTTGTTAAAAAAATTCTCGACTGTCTTCTCTTAAGAATTTTTGATAAAATAAGTTCGAACCAAATTATATAAACGCACTCTCCTTTTTTGATTAAAACATTCTCCCGCTTAGGGCGGGAGGATGCGATTTTATGTTTTTCCCCCGCCCGCGCGGTGGGTTTGACCAAAAGCAATAAATATAGGAGATTTTATTTAAAAAAATGTCTAATAATTGCTACTCCATTATCTAGTCAATACTTAGTCCGTACTATTGGAGTAATTAAATCAATATTGATATTGAAAATCTTTTCTAGAAGCGTATTATTATTTTGCAATTAGACATTTTTTTAATTTGATAACATGAAAAGTCTAGGCAACGCTTCCAAATATTTTCTTTATGCCAGAAAGTCGACTGACGATCAAGTGCATCAACTGCTATCTATCCCAGCTCAAATCGATGAGCTTCGCGAATTTGCTGTAAAAGAGGGATTGGTAATCGTCGATGTATTTATTGAGAGTAAGACAGCTAAGGTTCCAGGGCGAGATATATTTAACCAGATGTTGGATCGAGTCGAAAAGGGCGAAGCTCAAGGTATCTTGGCCTGGCACCCGGATAGATTAGCCCGTAACGCAGTTGATGCCGGTCGTATTATTTACTTACTTGACCGGAATATTTTAACCGATTTAAAGTTCCCGACTTTCTGGTTTCAGAATACCCCGCAGGGACTTTTCATGTTATCAATCGCTTTTGGTCAAAGTAAATACTATGTGGATTCCTTGAGCGAAAATACTTGAATAAGAAAATAGTTGTTGACCCTAAAGTTGCTCCTGCCATAAAGGAAATATTCGAACTTTATTCAACCGGTAAGTTTACTTTTGAAAAATTAAGTATATTTCTTGGGGAAAAAGGTATTATGACATGCAAAAATAAATTTTTCAAAAAAGATAAGATAAAGTTTTATCTCTCAAACCCCTTTTATTATGGACATTTTCGCTTTAAAAAGGAAATTTATCAAGGAATCCACCAGCCACTTATTACAAAGAAACTTTTTGATGAAGTACAGTTGGTTAAGAAAGCTAAAAGCCATACTTTCCCACTAAAATCTCTTGAATTCCCTTTTACGGGTCTTATCCGTTGTGGAGAGTGCCAAATGATGGTCACCGCTGAACATCACTTTAGGCGTTATATAACGGTTAACCATGAGAAAGACTTTATTTATTATCACTGCACCCATAAAAGTAGGTTTATTCCCTGCTCTCAACCTTTTATCAGTCAAGAGATTTTAGTAAACCAACTTAACCAACATATTCAAAAAGTTTCTTTGTCCACTTCTGACCACAGTTGGCTAATAAAAAGACTTGAAGATGATAAATGCCAACAGCGGTCAGAAGTGTTGGTGATTGTTCAAGAGTTCAAAAAAGATCTGCTCAATATCAATGACAAGTTAAATAAACTTTTAGACTCTTATCTTGACAATGTTGTTAGTCGGGAAGATTACCTTAACAGAAAGGAAAAGTTTATGAGTGAGAAGAAGACTATTGAGCAGAGAATAGAGACTCTTGAACAATCACCAAATAAGTGGCTCGAACCTATGAGAGTATTCTTTGATACGGCGGTAGAAGCAGATAAAATCGCATCGGACAACATAAATCTTTTTCAAAAAAGAGAGTTCCTAAAAAAGACCGGCTCGAACCTCACCCTAAAAGACAGAATAGTTGATTGGCACCTTCCGGATCAGTGGGCGGCGCTCCGCGCCGCCCGACAAGTCGGGACTAAGGTGGATCCGACAGGACTTGAACCTGTGGCCTTTACAATGTCAATGTAACGCTCTAGCCAACTGAGCTACGGATCCATCTAAACAATTTTACCAAATAATCGACCATTTTTATATTCGATAATTTTCACATTTTTTAATTTGCCAGCCTCAATACACCCGTAGGGTGTATTTGGAATATAGATAGGGAGTTGGTTATCAAGTAATCCTTCTCTGTATTCTTCAAACGTTTTTTCTAGAAACAGAACACTAGATTTTCTCCCAAGGTTGCTTTCCATAAATGCAGATTGCTTTTTTTGGCTTAATTCTATTAACGCCTTTGATCTTTTGTTTTTTTCTTCACTAGTCGGCTCTTTTAGCCTTTTTGCTATATAGTCGGCTGCAGTCTTTGTCCTTTTTGAGAATCTAAATACATGAAATTTTGAAATTGGTGAGTCCCTCAAAAAATTATACGTACCTTCGAAATCGCGATCCGTTTCATCTAAAAAACCTACAATTACGTCCGTCGCAATCAATGCTGATTTGTTTAATACTTTGATTAATCGAAGTTTCTCGTTTATTTCGCTACTTTTATAACCGCGCTTCATTAAGCTTAATATTTTGTCGGACCCTGATTGAAGTGGTACATGAAAAAAATTAACCAATCTGTTTTTAGGTTGGTATTCCTTATAAAAATCAAAAAACTCTTCACTTATACTCCAAGGATGGATTGATCCGAAGCTAATCCTTGGGACTTTTGTATTGTCAATAACATTTCTTAATAAATTTGTAAATTTCTCCCCGCTGTCATATCCAAAAGCCTCGGTGTTAATAGCTGTCAATATAACTTCCTTGATGCTAGTTGGTAGGTTTTGAATTTTTGTGACCAGCGTTTTGATTTTTTCTGAGTGTGGTATCCCCCTCAGGTAAGGCACAATGCAAAAACTGCAAAATCGCTGACATCCATCCTGAATTTTGATCATCGCTCTTCCCGAATCAAGAAACTTGTTTTTTAAATTTTTAACTACACCCCTGGGGTGTAGTTCGGGTGCGTAAGATAGCCTCTTCTTAATTAATTCAACTAGAAAATCTTTATTTACATTATCAATCATTAAGTCAATGGGTAAAGTTTTATGAAGATTATTTTTTATCCAGTAAGTAGCACTACAGCCTGTGACCACAATTTTCGTTTCTGGTAAATCCTTCTTTACTCTATAAATCAACTGTCGAGCCTCTCTCTCAGCCTTTTGAGTTACTGAACACGTATTTATGATGTAAATATCTGGTTTTTCGTTATCAAATTTAAAGCTATTTAAGGCCATTTTTCGGTCAATCTCTTCTTTTTCAGCCTCATTTACCCGACACCCAAAGCTATAGGAAAAATAAGATGTCTTTTTCATTTGAACATTATTTTACTAAATCATCTTGAAGAAGTAACTTAAGGAGTCTTTGTTACTATTGGTTTGACTGTTGGCGTTGGCTCGTTATAAATAAATTTAATTTTAATATAATTATTTGATGCTTTAGAAAGATCATAATCATATACAGTATCACTGCCGCCATTGTTAAATACTAAATGGAGTTTTTGAAGTACAATTAAATTTTCCTTCAAATCAAAATTACAAGCTTTAAAAGCTTCATACGTAAAATTAGAAAAAACGCAGGTGGAACATTGAGTAACGTCTAAACATTCAGAACTATCTAAATTAGTGGGTAAAACAACAGTTTTGGAGTTGCAGGAAACTGTAAGTGTAGACTTGCGACTGGTATACGACGAAACTAAAGTGGTAAAATCAAGATTTTCTGATAACTCATCAAACTTAAGTTTAAATTCAAACCAATTTGCCTTAAAAATCGTTTCATTGGTAGGTTTTAATACTTCAAGCGCTTCTTGCTTCGTCTTGAATTTTTTGTTTGAAAGTTCAATATTGTATAGACGGTTATTTTCATCTAAACGAACATCTTTTATTGCATTGTTATAAAATGTTTCATTTCCAAAAAAATTTGATTTATTTCCACCAACAATACTTATTAGCCGAATTGACTTTTGGCCTTTTTTTTCAAATCCGAGGCCCGGTCTGCCATACTGAAGTAGCTCTTCCCGTGAAGGAAGCGGTTTGCAAGTGTTATCAATAATTTCAACAACGCCAGTCTCATCAAACTTTTCAGTTTTTTGACCATTACCCCAAGCATACATATTCGTATCTGTGCATTTAAAATATTTACTTGCTTCGTATCCAAAATTGACATACTTACCTTCATTATGACATCCCATTTGTCCTAAACCTCCGCAAGGCTGGCAGGTTAAGTCAGTGTATGAAGGCTGTAATGGTTGATCACAATAATTACCATTAGCTTGATCGAAGCAAGAAGCTTGACCCATTGATCCACAGTTTCCACAAATCTTATCTTGTGTTAATTTATTAGGACTAAAACAATAATTTCCTGGAGGGCAAGGCTCCTGACCAAAATCTCCACAATCAGCAACGAGTGTATAACTTTCAGGTATACATATATTGGTGAAATTACGGGTACTAGTTTCATTATCATGGTATGGGTTATTTTCAAATCCACCATACAAGTAACCAATGATAGCTTTGTATAAATTTGAGTTTCCTTTTAATTTTCCTTGGTTATAATTATTCAGATCAAGGATATCAGGTAATTCTGGATATCTTTTACTTAGATAACTATAATAATTTTGACTTTCCAAAGCCTTTTTTAAACATGAAAGACCCGGATTACAAGAGAAATTAGACTTACATAAATTTCCCTCAGTTCCAGCAAACTCATAATTATAACGGCAACTAGTTTGCTCCCACGGTAAAGTTGAATAATCTATTGATTTTTCTTTAGAAACCCAAAAATTCAAATCAGCGGAACAAAATAAATTAGCTACGGAGCTATTGCAATAATCAGGAGCGTTAGCTACACAAGGATTCCCATAGCCACCAATCTGTCTAGCAGGCGCGGCTGCTTTAGAAAATAAGGTTAAATTACTTTGATTAATTTTTAAAGAAGTTACAATACTAAAGACAAAGACGACTATAAAAAAAATAAAAATTAAAGTTTTTTTTGATAAGCAAAAACGTCTGTCTCGCATACTTAAAATATACTGAAAGAATAGTTAAAATCAATGGTTAAATATATATAGGCCGTAACATATTAGTTCTTGACATTCCTATAGTCCTATGCTATAATACTTACCAGATCCTAAGGTTTTTCAGATTTTTTCTCGAAAAGCTTTAGGATTTTTTTTTAGAGTCTGTTCCCGACTAGGTCGGGAATACAGACTCTAATCCGCCAATTAACGCTCCCCGCTTAGCGGGGCAAGATTTGGTGGATTCGTTACAAGCATCAAAAACCATATGAAAAAACTAATCTATCTATATATCCTAATAACAATATTACTATTCACTTCGCCGTCTAATACTATGGCTAATACGGCCGGGACTTCTGCCGACCTGGCTTTAAGCTCAAAAATAAGCTCAAATGAGATCAAATCCATTAATATGCAGAAGAAAAGGATGGCAATTGGATCAGTACTTAGGAAGCATAATTCTCCACTACTTAATGATGTCGATAGTTTTATGGATACCTGTCAAAAATACGATTTAGACTGCTATTTACTTCCTTCGATTTCTGGAATTGAATCCACTTTTGGAAAATTCATATATCCAAACAGTTTCAATCCATTTGGATGGGGCCGAGGACTTATTATGTTTAATAACTGGTCAGAAGCAATTGATACAGTGGGCCGTGGATTAAGAGTAAATTATATGGATAAATGGGGCGCAACCACAGTTGAGGAAATCGGAAGGATTTATTGTGAGGGCGATACTTGGGCTTCTAAAGTAAATTACTTTATGAATCAATTTAAAGCTGAAGAAGAAAAAATAGCCTTGTTTTCACGCGATTTTCCTGTAAAATTATAATCAATGTATACACATAAGGTCAAAAAACTCCCTAAAAATACGATTGAAATATCAGTCACCCTGCCAAAAGAAGATATAAAAAAAGGCAAAGATGAGGCATTTTTAAGACTCCAGAAAGAACTAACCGTTGAAGGCTTCCGCAAAGGTAAAGTACCTGTCCCGATCGCCGAAAAACATCTGACAGCCGAAGCTATATATCAGGAAATGATGAAAGTAGTCCTCCCAAAGATTTATGACGAAATTCTCCACAAAGAGGCTCTGAAGCCAATCATGTCACCAAAGATTGAGCTAGCCTCGGCCAAAGATAATGAGGATTGGCAGATAAAAATCACAGTTGCAGAGCGACCGATTGTTGAGCTTGGAAAATATAAAGAAAAAATTAAGGAGTTAAAGGCGAATAATAAGAAGGCAAATATCTGGGTGCCCGGTCAAGATAAAGAAAAGAAAGACGATGAAGCAGAAAAAAGCAAGTTTTTAAATGTGGCTCTTGAGGCGCTCCTAAAAACTGCCAAAATTGAAATTTCAGACTTAATCCTTGAAGAAGAGCTAAATCATAGGCTCACAAGACTAATTGACGATGTCCAAAAAATAGGCTTAACAATTGATTCATATCTCAAATCAAAGAATTTAACAATGGATTCAATCAAGGATCAATATAAGCGTGAAATTGAAGATACCTACAAATTGGAGTTCTTACTATCAGAAATTGCTGATAAGGAAGGTATAAAAGTTGAGAATTCTGACATAGAAAAGCTATTTCTTAATATCAAAGATGACAAGGAGAGAGAGAAAGCAAGGGAAAATAGTTATTACTATGCATCGATCTTAAGAAAACAGAAGACTATTGATTTCCTTATTAGCCTGTAGTATAATAGGGGCACATGATAAAATCAACTTCGAGGCCAAAACCTCAAAATAATCCGGCAAAAAATCCACTTGAAACTATCCGTGATTTAGGGACATCGACCGCAAAAAGCGCTTTTAATTCAGTCTCTTCAATCGGGGGCGGGATGCTTGATCAGTTTTTCGGAGGATATGAGGAAGATGATGACAAATCAAATCTTGAAAAGTTCTCCAAAGAGACAAAAAAAACTGACACAAAGAAAAAAGAATTTAAGCTTTTTAGCTACAATGAATACTCAGAAACGACTCTAATTAAAAACAAAATCAAAGAACTAACTGAGCTGATTAGACGTGAAATTGACTTTCTCAAAAGAGATAATTCCGGTCTTATGAATGAGGTCAAAGACGTCGAAAAGCTGACCTTAAATAGCCTTCCGGAGAAGCCTGGAATATATCACATCAGATTTCTTGAAATTGTCCTTAATTTAGTCCGTCATCTTCGTGCTAAGGTTGGAGAATCGCGCACGTGGATGGAAGCTCTTATGTCTAAAAAGAAAAAAAGAGGCTCTCTATTTGCGGCCCGAAGTAAAAAATCGGGCACCCAATACTCGCTTTCTCAGGAGCTTCAGAATGCAAGATCAGTACAATGAAATTTTCAATTTTCATTTTTCAATTTTCAATGAAAACTACAACATTGAAAACTCAATAAAAAATAAAAAATTCAAACTAAAAAATCTATTCTAGAGCTTTTAAGAAGGTATTTACTCCATATGCCCAGCTGCCATTTGATGAAGGCGTGTACTTGCTCATTATCATTGAAGCCGTAACCAACCCCTTATTTATATAATTTTCTGATATCCCCTTAGCGACTGTCTTGATCGCCTGCTCATATGACTCAAACCTAGTTACAGTAGTCCCATAAATCCCCCACCCCCAGCAGTTATATGAATCATGAGGGATTACACGGCATAGATTTGACTCCTGCATGGCAATCGCGGGGAGGAGTCGGTAATCAAACTGGTACTGGTCGGATACCTTGACTATAATCTCTGCTTCATTATATAAAGGAGACCCGTACTTTCTAAAAAAAGATTTGAGATTAGCAACTCTTCCATCGGCGACTGTTATGTCTGTCTCATACGTTGGTGCAGTCTGACCAAGCGAAACCTGAAATTGCTTGCTTTCGTTTCTATTTTGAGAAATTTCAGCCAGTATCTTTTCTATCTCAGTTTGCTTTTTGTTAACAGAATATACTTTATCAATTAAAAAAAAATTAAATCCAACAAGAAGTGAAAAAATTACCAATAAAAAAACGGCCCTTTTTACCATAATTTAACTATAATTGAAGCTCTAAACAATGTCAACCTTTCTGATGTGTGCGTCAGGCCGATACACTCTAATATGATTCAACTAATTATTCACATAGCTAACGATTAATTATAACTTTAACTTAAGTTACAACATTTTTATTGTTATAATATATAGTCGTTGCTCCCATAGCTTAACGGATAAAGTACTTGTCTTCGGAACAAGTGATGGGGGTTCAATTCCCTCTGGGAGCA
>LBQC01000037.1 GCA_000990565.1 Candidatus Roizmanbacteria bacterium GW2011_GWA2_35_19
GACTTCGACTAGTGCAAATGACGTCTGTCTTAATTTATCAGCATTAAAAGGCGATTGACGGACTAACCGGTGGACTCCCGCCTCACACTTGAGATATCCATAGGCAAATGACCCGTTAATATTAATAATTGTACTTTTAATACCGGCTTCATCGCCAGGGACTCGGTCGATTTCTTCATAAGAAAATCCCTTTCTCTCACAGTATCTTGTATACATTCTAAAAAGCATATTAGTCCAGTCCATTGCCTCGGTCCCTCCTTGTCCGGCATGGATTGAAAAAATAACATCGCCCTTATCATAGGGCCCAGAAAGAAAAAGAAGAATTTCATATTTTTCAATAAGTTTTTTTGCCTCCTCAAGCTCTCCCTCTTCAAAAAGCAACTGCATCATTTCAATTTCATCGATTACTTTTTTATTATCATTAATTTTTTTCATTATTACTGCAGCTGATTTAGAATCAGTCCAAAAATCTGGAGCTTGAGATTGCTCTTCCATTTCAGTAATTTCTTTTCTTTTTTCTGTCAAATTTGATTTTGATAAAATGCTTGCAAGTTTATTTTCAAGCTCCTCTTTGTTAATTTCCATAATTGTTTTTATTTTATGTAGCAATTATATAAAATAAAAGGACAAAATATGGATTATCATCCAATCGTTTCAAAAATTAAGAATATTTTAGAGAGTAATAATTATTGGCATGAAGCCTTTGAGCATGAAGAAGTAAAGACAAGTCTTGAGGCTGCAAAAGCTCGGCCTGGGTATTCGCTTAGTCAAGGAGCCAAGGCCATGATTTTGCGCGTTAAAAACAATAGGAGCGATAAGAGATTCATGATGTTAGTACTGCCTGGAGATTTGAAATTTAGTAACAGTAAAGTTAAACAATTTCTCCAGGTAAAAGACATTCGTTTCGCAACTGCTGAGGAAATAAATAAAATTACAGAAGGTGTTCAGATTGGCGGAGTACCACCTTTTGGTAATTTATTCGGATTGCAAGTGGTTGTA
The DNA here is from genome assembly GCA_000990565.1 of Candidatus Roizmanbacteria bacterium GW2011_GWA2_35_19. Lineage (GTDB taxonomy): Bacteria > Patescibacteriota > Microgenomatia > UBA1406 > GWC2-37-13 > GWC2-37-13. The sequence goes on from LBQC01000037.1 coordinate 1,000, forward strand.
GATAAAAAATTATTTAATAACAAAATAATTATTTTTAATGCTGGTGATAGAAAATATTCACTTGCCATTAAAGCTGAAGACTACAAAAAAATCGTTAATCCGGCAATTGCAGATATTACTTAAAATCTTGGCCGATTATAAATACAATGTCGGCGGATGATGTCCCGGCTAGCTCTACCTGCTTAAAAGATTCAAGGTAATCCTTTAAATCAGTCTTAAGAGTTGCTCCGATTTGGATAAAAGACTTTTTGATTTGAACTTCAGTCATAACATAATCAAAATTATCAGCATTCCCTGTGATTATATCTCCGTAGCCTTTCTTCGTTAGAATTTCTTTTACTTCAGTAGCTTTCCCGGCAACTCCTCCTCCATTTAAAACTTTAATTTTTAAGTCTTCTTTTTTAAAAGATGGTGAAGGTGATGGAATTACTGCAGTAGGTGATATCGGGGCATTATTTTTAATAGCTATCTTATTTCCAAAGTTTGGAAGCTTTACTTTTGATAGTAATACAAAGAGTAAAAAAGAAAGAACAAAAGATCCAATAAAGAGGAAAATCTCTTTTTTTGGTAGTGACACTTTTGGTAAAGTAAAAGATCTAGTAGATTTTATTCTTAGGCCTCCTTTAAAAAATGAAAAGTCCTTGTTTTCTGACGCAAATATAAAAGCTCCAAAACATGCGTCAAATGTAAGTAGCGGAAATGCTTTTTTACCTTCAACAACCAATTGTTTTAAATATTCTTCATAAAATGTCGGAACAATTCTTTTTAAAGGGTTGGTCCATACTCCGACCGCTTTTGTAAAAGTATCCTGTCTGATTTTGTCCGATGGTTCGCCTGACAAAATAATTCTATTTAACTTTGTTCCATTACTACTTAACTCTTCTACCTTTTCTTTTATAGCGGCTTCAGCATCTTTTAAATCTTTAATTGTAAATTCTATCCTTTTGTCGTTTAATAGACCAAAAGAATCGTAAAGATATCCATAAATCGAATCGTTTTTTAATGTTATATAAAGAATATTTTCTTTTTTTTCGTTTCGGAGAGTCTTCTCAAATAGTTTAAAATATGAAAGGGTCTCAGGGATCAGAGCCGAAATTTTCAGATCAATTAATGAAAAAGCTTTTTGAAAGCTCTCAAAAGTATCCTTTGCAATTCCGAAAAAGTTAATCGTTTTTTCACTATTTCCATTCCTTATAAATGTCGTTGTAAAGCAATCATCTGGAGATACGGGGAAAGAAGATCTGGCTTTATCAGCAATAAAGGAATTAAGGGCAGTTGGCGCTATGTCATCAGGGACCTGTGAACGCATAAAATAAAAAGACTCCTGTGGGAGGACAAGAAAGACAGAGTTGTCAGAAATAGTTTTCTCAGACGCCGAAGTCAAAACTTCTTTCATTGCTGACGCTAATAAATCTACATTAAGCACTTTCCCATCTTCTATGAAATTAGTCTCATATATTTTTTCAAAAAACGAGGTTTCTTGTTGACCAAGGATAGTTCTTTTTAGGAAAATTAATTTGATACTATTCTTGTCTAAGAAAAGATAAAGCATATAGTAACAATATAAAATATTAAGTATCAAATATCAAATATAAATGCCTCGCCGCAATAAAATGATAGAATAATGACAATGGACAGCCCTATTGACGAGATAAAAAAGAAGCTTGACCTGGTAGAATTTATAAGCTCCTACATTACCTTAAAGAAACTTGGTCGTAACTTTAAAGCTAATTGTCCCTTTCATAATGAGAAAACACCCTCCTTCGTCGTCTCTCCGGAGCGTCAGATATGGCATTGTTTTGGAAGTTGTGGTGAGGGAGGGGACATTGTTAAATTTTTAATGAAGTGGGAAAATATTACTTTTTTTGAAGCCCTTAAAGAATTAGCAAAAAAAGCAGGAATTACCTTAAAAAACTCAAATCTTGAAGACAGTACATGGAAGAAAAAAGAAAGATTTTTTAATATGAATAGGCTAGCGGCTGAATTTTTTCAGTATGTCCTAAATAAAACTAAGTTTGGAAAAAAAGGGGAAGAGTATCTTAAAGATAGACAGATCAAACCATCAATAATTGAAAAATTCATGCTTGGTTATTCTCCGTCATCTTGGGATTCGCTCAGATTATTCCTAAAAAAAAAGAATTTTAGTGATCAAGAGATGCACGAAAATGGACTGCTGGTCTTAACAGATAGCGCTCGATATTATGACCGCTTTCGCGGACGCTTAATGTTTCCGCTTTGCGACGCCCGGGATCATATCTTGGGATTTTCTGGACGTAGTCTTGAAGATAATGTGAAAGAGGCAAAGTATATAAACACTCCCGAGACTCCGATTTATCACAAAAGAGAAACGCTTTTTGGAATAAATTTAGCCCGGGAATCAATTAAAAAAGAAAAAAATGTTTTTTTGGTTGAAGGTGAATTTGATATGATCACTCCATATCAAAATGGCTTCTCAAATTTTGTGGCAATAAAAGGCTCGGCGGTTACATCGGAGCAATTGATGCTTCTTAAAAGATATACTGAAAAACTGACTCTTGCGCTTGACGCTGATGAGGCCGGAAATGAGGCGGTAAAACGGGGGATAGATGAGGCGGAAAGACTGGAATTTGAAATTAATGTCATAAAATTTGATTTTGCAAAAGACCCAGATGAGGCAGTAAGAAAAGATTTAGTAGCTTTTAAAAAAGCGATAAGTAAACCAATTCATATATATGATTTCCTTATTGATTTAGCTTTAAAAAAGCATCCGGCCGATGACCCTTTTAACAAAAAAAAAGTCGGAGATGAGGTGTTGCCGTATATTGCCAAAATAAATAATTCAATAGTCAAGTCCCATTATTTAAAAAAAATTTCTGCCCTGCTTGATGTTACCGAATACTCACTTGAAACTTTAATCAAAAAAATTAACCGCAGTAAAAATATACAATCTTTTTATAAACCAACAGCAAATAATAAAAAAAACGAAAAGCGGGAAGATATCTTAGAAAAATATGTTTTAAGTTCTATTTTTCAAAGTGAAAATGCATATAAAATAAACGAAATTATTTTTTCAATTATAGATCCTTCTGATTTATCGATTCCTTCACACAAAAAAATCGTATCTATATTTATTGAAAAAAAAGAATTATTTAAGAATGGATTCAATATTAATTTATTTGTAACATTTCTATCGCCCGAGCTTCGGGCGATATTTGACGAGATATATCTTTTTGCATCAAGCGACCTTATAGTCAGTAATGAGAACCTTGAAAAGTTGGCTTTTGAATTGAAAAGATTTTCTTTAAAAAGACAAATGAACCAAATTTTAAATGAAGAAAATGATGAAAAAGAAAAGAACAAGAAACTACTTTTAATAACAGAAGAACTAAAAGAGGTAGAAAAAAAACTAATTTCATTATAAAATGAGTGAGAAATATGATGAAGCATCGCCTACCAAAGACTCTCCATGAGCTTATTAACCAAGGAATGGACGACGGATTTTTAGTACAAGACGATATTTTATTGGTATATCCTGATCCGGAAAAACATATTGAAGAAATAGACGATTTTTTCAGCGAGGCCTTAAAAAAAGGGATAGATATATTTGAAACTGTCTCAACTCAGGAAGAGGCAGAAGCCAGAAAAACTGCTGAGGAAATCGAAAAAGAGCTTGAGCAGTTAGTTGTCCTTAAGCATGGTGAGTCGCTTGACCCCATAAAGATGTACTTAAAAGAAATTGGTAAAACCCCACTTCTTTCCTTCGATGAAGAAATTTCTCTTGCAAAAAAATTTGAAAAAGGTGATACGGAATCTAAGGATAAATTAACAAAGGCCAACCTTCGATTAGTCGTATCGATCGCAAAAAAATATTTGGGACGACGACTTTCATTTCTTGATCTTATTCAAGAGGGGAATAAGGGTCTAATTCGTGGCGTGGAAAAATATGATTGGAGACGAGGATTTAAATTTTCAACATATGCCACATGGTGGATAAGGCAAGCGATCACTCGTGCGATTGCTGATCAATCAAGGACGATCAGAATCCCTGTACACATGGTTGACCATATTAATCGTTACTATAAAACACAAAGAAGATTGATCCAAAAATTGGGTCGAGAACCATCGGTTAAAGAAATATCAAAAGAAATGAAGATGACAACTTCTGAAATTGAAAATTTAATGAAGATATCTCAGCAACCAAGATCGCTATCGACTCCAGTTGGCGATGATAAAGAGGCAACTCTTGAGCAATTTGTCGCCGATGTTAATCAGCCAACATTATATGACAAAGTTTCAAGAGAACTTTTAAAGGATGCATTAAATAAGGTGCTTGACACCCTATCTCCTCGTGAGAAAAAGGTATTAGCTATGAGATTTGGACTTGAAGATGGAAAACCAAAAACCCTTGAGGAAGTAGGTCGAGAATTTAGAGTCACTCGAGAGCGAATCCGACAGATTGAAGCCAAGGCAATCCGTAAATTGAAACACCCGACCCGCGCCCGTAAACTTAAAGACTTCCTAGAATAAGCGATTCACTGTATTCAGATACTATTGATTTATTTTTCCAAAAGATGTAAATTTCATAATAATGAAAGAGAAAGTGACCCCAACTCAGAGAGCTTTGAATGTCTGGGCGGTGATATTAATAGTTTGGGCGTTTTACAGAAGTTATCTTAAGATGCCACTTTGGTTTGATGAATTTATTGCAAAGCCTTTAGTTTTTGTCCTTCCAGTTTTTTACTACGTGGTAAAAGTTGACAAACAAAGTATTGTTAATTATTTCTTCTTTAAACTAAAAACGAAAGAAATTGTTAGTGACTTTATTTATAGTCTCGGAGTTGGACTTGTTTTTCTATTATCTTCATTCGGGGCTTCGTATGTGCGTACAGGTAGATTTACTTTACTTGGAAAAATTCCACCAGCCCCAGATTTTTTTATGATTATACTACTTGCTCTTGCAACGGGAATAACCGAGGAGATATTATCACGAGGTTTTGTACTAAGAAAACTTTACGAAGAATCAAAGAATGTCTTATCATCGACATTTTTTTCAAGTCTCCTGTTCTTTTTCTTGCATGTACCGATTTTATTCACTAACGTTAAGATCACTGGAAATATGCTCTTGGTATTTATGGCAACTGATATGTTACTAAGCATGGTTAATGGACTGATATTTTTACAAAGGAAGAGTTTAGTTGTACCGATTTTAATTCACACTTTTTATAATATCGTCATTAGCCTAACCTTCATTTAATTTCCTTAATCATAAACATTGTTTCAGGTCCAACCTTTATTTCTTTTAGATAAGGTTTTTCATCTTCTTCAAAATCATCAGGGTACCCAATGATTACAGACTTATTAATATCTTTTGTTGATGGCAATTCAAAATAAAATTTATCGAATTCTTTTATTTGGCCAAATCCATATTCATCAGGAGGAGTTAAGACCGCCTGTTTTTGATACTCACTTGGCAGATATTTAAAATAAAAAAGAAAATAAATATATGGTTGGCCATTTTTTCTTGTGATATAAAATTTGTCAAAATTATTATAATTTGATTTTACGTAATCGGCAAGCTCTCGATAGCCGCATTGCCAGGCTCTAGTGACAACGGCTCTTTTTGGATATTGATTGAAATAAAAATCCCATGAATAGAAATTGAGAATCATATAACCGATTACAAGCAGAATTGTTCCAAAATTACTTAGTCTGGCAAGACTAGTAAATCCATAGGACGTAATAAGTATTACGGGAATAAATACAAATATTGACCTTGTAATCGAAAGTCCGGCCCAAGAAAATGAGGCGCTAAGGGGCGCAAATAATAGGGCTAATAAAATAAAATATCTCCATTTTTCTTTGTTTTTGAAAAGATAATAAAGACCAACGAAAATCAATAAATATTCGATGAAGGTAATTGGCGAAATTCCAGGGAATCCAAACCGAGCGTTTTCATCCCCATTTATGGATAAAAACTGGGGGGAAAAATACTTAAGGTGTTGATTTACTAGATCTAATCCTCCAATTGTAAGCTTGTTATATAGAAGTCTTGATCCGCCATTCCTCCAATTGTAAGCTTGTTATATAGAAGTCTTGATCCGCCATTTCCGCGTAACTCATTAATCTTTAAGGATAATCCAATATGATTGAAAAAAAGAAGATTCTTTATGCGCGTAGGAGAATAGATTACATCGGTTATTCCAAATAATACAAAGACTAATAAAAACACAACTACACCGCTTATTTTTATGTGTTTTTTAAATAATAAAAATAAGAAACCTAAGAAATAAAATCCAGCCCAGAGTCTTGAAAAATGATATCCGAAAAGTGATATAAGGAGAGTAACAAAAAAATAAAGATAATTTTTAAAATTTTCCTTTTTAGATAACCTAACAAAAAATAATAGCAATAAGGTCAAGAAAAAAGTTGTCATATATCCTTCATGTGCCTGTCTTCCAAGTAGCTGAAGCCCTGGGGAAAACCCGCTTAAAACGGCAGCTGTTATAGCGACCGATTTTTTGTTAAAAAGCTCGAAAGCGAGAAAGTACAATACAAAAGGAAAGAAAAATACAAAAGGTAAGTTGACCAATCGAATCGCTTCTTCAGTTAATCCAAATACCCTTATAAAGGGTACTGACATATAAGTCAATAAAGGAAGTTTATAATCACCAAAAGATTTAAATCGAAGTGGTAAAAAAGTCCCATATTGATCCTTACCGGTTGTAAGTATTGAGTAAGCGTCATAGGCATTTGTCACTTCATCGGCATTTAAACAAGGAGGAGAGGACGTTAACTTATATAGGAATAAACAAGTGGACAAGACGGAAATTATTATTAGTATTAGAACCGTTGAATATTTCTTAATCATTTTAATAATAAATAAATTTTAAATCACAAATAACAAATATTTAAACATTAAATATTTAATACATCTCTATCCTTCATAGTAAATGACTTGATTGATTTTTTCCTAGATTTTAATATTAACGGCAATCTGATTAAGGCATCAAAAAAACCAGGAATGATGACAAATCTAGGCATATTAAAAACATGATTTAGTAATAAATCGAAATCAGTGATGTTTTTCCATTGGAAAATTATTTGATTACGAAAAGCAGTCTTTAATATTTTTTTCTTGTCAAAATATTTACCTATCGTTGATTCATGATGGTGTTCTACTTCAACGTTTGGATCAAACAAAACTTTATATCCGGATTTCAAGGCTCGGTATGAGAGATCAATATCTTCCCAATAAAAAGGATTAAATAGTTCATCAAGCATTCCCAATTTAGCAAAAATATCTTTTCTGAAGATAGATGATCCACCCTCGGCCCAAAAATTAGTGATAAGTGATTGGTGATTAGTGATTAGTTTATTTGAGTGGTGTATAAGACCATTTTTGAAATATCCAAGGTTTAGACGACGTCTGAATTCATCAAAAAAACATAGTCACGTGTAGATTTAGCAACCCCTTTATTTACATTGCCGGCAAAACCAAGATTTACTTTATTATTAACAATGCATGCTTCTGGGTAAATTTTATTTACTTCATTCGTAATATTTTGATCAGGATAATCATTCATAACAATGACTTCGCACCCAGCAAAAAATTTCTTATTAACTTCAAGATATCTAAAAAACATTTCATAGTTTTTGTAGACGGGGATGATGATTGTAATTGGTTGTTTCTTCATACTAAAGCCAAGACTTTATTTTTGAATAATTGATAATTATATTTATTTTTTGCAAGCTTTATTCCATTAGAAACAATTTTATTTTTTAATGGAGGCTTATCTTCTAATTTTTTCATACTTTTTATTAAGTCTTTTTCATTTTCAAATAAAACACCGTTTTCTTCATTTGTAAATATCTCTTTTGGACCGCCAGAATTATGGCAAAGTACCACGCATCCCGCTACTGTCGCCTCAAGTGGGGCAATACCAAAGTGTTCAACTAAATCTGGGTGATTTTTTTCATCAACTCCTAAGCCTGTAAAATGCCAATAGTAAGTTGAAAGTCCATAAAATTTATGAAGTTCATCAAGCGAAATATTTGGTTTGAAAATTATTGACGCATCATCTGAAAGTGACTTTAAGTGTTTAAAGTATTCTTTATCCTCATCTTTTAATCCACCAACCAATATTAATTTATAATCAAAAAACTCATGATATTTATTTTTTAATTTTTTAAATGTTTCGATTATTTTTATTTGATTTTTGTTGTGAAGATGTGGGAAAAATCGGCCGACTGAGAGTATTATCTTTTCTTTTTTTCCGGGCTTGAGTTGGTTGTCTATATAAGGAGTGATTGTAATAGGATCAATATTCCAATTTTTTAACCAT
>LBQC01000038.1 GCA_000990565.1 Candidatus Roizmanbacteria bacterium GW2011_GWA2_35_19
AAAAAGATGGTGGTTTTACTACTCCGTGGCCATCATAATCAGCTATTCAAGAATTTACCTAGGATGCCATTATATAATTGACATTCTGATTGGAGCATTACTTGGTTTTATTATTTCAAAAGTTGTTACAAAAATTAAGACATGACATTACCTAGAAGACCAGAAACTGGTAGGCAAAGCGAGGTATATACTGCATTCAAGCAACCATCACATCCTCTAACTCAAAGACAAAGGGATATTTTATCCCACTCTGATTTTATCCTCACTCAAGCAAATAGGTACTTCTTTGGCAAATCGGTCAAAAGCAATCAAGAGTTAGCATTAATACGATCTAAACTATCGCCATTAACCACTTATTTACTTACAGATGAGGTAAGAAAAAAGTTACCTAATGTAGAAGTAAAAGACATTCCAAAAATATATGAAACAAATGCTCAAACATTTATTTCATGTGCTATTAATGAAGGATTAACTGGGAGAGAATTAGAAGATGCGCTTCAAGGTTGGCTAGGTAAAAGGCTGATTGAAATTGCCTTACTTAAAAATCAACAAATTTCATTAACTGAAGATCCTCAGTTTAAGAGTCTAAGAAATGAAGAGAAGCTCGATCATATTATCATTGAAGTAAAAAGAAACGGGATTCTACCAATTGACCATTTTTATCAAGACTTCCCCGCCCTTCTGGCTGAACTTCGACAAATAGAAGATGTAAATATTTTAGAGGGTTATTTCGACAGATGCCGAAAGAATTTACAGAAAGACCGAGAAAATGTCAACATTCTAGAGAGGTTAAGAATTGAATATGTTAATCGCCTTCAGCAATTGAATCAAGAAAAACAAGGTATGGTATTTGTAAGAGATATAAAAGATAGGGCTTCAAAGTCCGAAGAGTTTAAAGAGGCATTCAAAACAGCAATTGATTACCTTAGGTATTGCACCCCCGAAAGCGAAATCAATGAGAAATCAATAAAATTAGCTGAAAGGCTAATTGAGAGGATGGATCGGGCCCGAGGTGTAATGACTAAATTTAGTACTCGATATGCCACATCTGAAATTTTAGCTCAGTTTTTTTGGGCAATTAGATGTGGACGAGGGTATGATATAACTAAGCTCGAAACCCTTGGAGTCAGTAAAAAAACCCTGGAAAAATACCTTAATTATATTTTTGATCAAAGATTGCGGACAGAGGCAGCGGCTTTTTGGCTGGAAAAGCACACCGACGAACTCCCAAATTATCAATTTAATCCAAATAGCGCCCTCATCTATGCCATAAAAAGCTTACTCGACACACATCAAAAGACCTATCCTCGAAAAGATCCGCGAAATTTAAGGATAACAATAATCGTTGCTGATAAATCTTTGCTGAAATTATCAATTAGTCCTGAGGCTGATATTTACGAAGTAATCAGAGCCCTCCAGCAAGCCTCAAGAAACAAATCTGACCTTACTCTTACCCCGGTTCAAAAATATAGTCTAAAACGAGAATCTTACAAACTTAAGAGTAAGAGTGATTCATACCAAGAGCTATCTCGACACAGATCAAAGCAAAAAGTTAAAGTTCTTGGAATTGAGACGCCATTTAAAACTACAAAACAAGACGCGGGAGATTATGCTGTAAGAATAATGAAAGATCCAAGTGAGGACTCCTCACAAAAAGGAAATTCACCATTCAATCTTTACTTCACTGGTAATCATAAAGCCCTGGTTAATATTGATCTTTATGGTAAAAAAGGAGTCGATATCGGGATCAAATTTTCTCATCGATATTTCGATGGTCGTCCAGCACAAAAGTTTTTTGGCGAATTCTTCCGAGAATTTAATCAATATCGAGACATTGACTTTGATCCGGAAAAGACCCAACCCATTTTAGCTATTAATTTTGAGCCCCCCACTACTCGTCTTCCTCTACCAAAACATTTACCTCTCTTTGAGGCATCGACTACTTCTAGCCAAATAGAAGTAAATTCTAAAAATGAGAATGATAAATCCACTAATAATTTTTATTATAAATTTAAAGATGTGAGACCAATAGTCGGAAGATCGGCAGTTTTGGCTCTTGCAAACGGCGTCACCGATCTTCACCTTTTATACAGTAGTAATATCAATCCTCATACAGAAGGCCCATTTGATAATGTTCAGCCAGTAATAATTTCATTACACCCAATTCTTCCTATATATAAGAGATTTTTAACTAATAGTAGACTAAGCGAAGAAGATAAAAAGAAAGTTAAAGATTGGATTGTAAAGACAAATCAAGCAATTGAGCTAGCCCAAAAAGGTTTGTCAACTGTGGCGGTTCTCTCTGCTCCGGCAGGTACTCACCAAGACACGACTTACCAAATATCAAAACAGCTTCATGCCGGTACAAAACTTCTAAAAACATCAAGTATGGTGTCTCCTCTCGTTGATACGGTAGCCCGCCCGGAATTTGCCAACACAGAATTTGGGACTGCCAAGAGCGATGCTTATGATCAACCGATTGATTTATCAACCGGCGGGAATAGTCTTGGAGTAATTGGTTTTTCTTTATCTAAAAGACATAAAGACAACCGTGACGAGGATCAAGCTGTCTATACAGTTCGAAAGTCGCCTCGACAAGCACAAGGTGGTTTTTATCGCTTTGTTGTTGACGATCTTAACCCTAAAAATAAAAAAAGAGCACTTCTGTTAATGGGTCACCTTGTAAATTCATGGGATGATTTTATATATGGAAAGTTTGAACTCGAAAGATATAATGAAATATTAAATGAAGTATTTGGAAATCTTTATAGAGATGGAATTTGCAAGAAAGGATTAGTTGATCTAGGCTTGGATTCGCCTCAAAAATTCCAGCAACATCTAAACACGGTTTTGGTTAATGACGCTCGAGAGACTGTTAATTTACATAAAATCGATGTTGCTAGGAGAAATTTTTACAGATTTTTGGAAGCTATTTAGTTGACGACTTCAATCCGCCCGCGATACATTCCCATTCCGCAGGAAAAGTTGATAAATCCAGTCTCAGTTGGAGTAAAATCAATTGTCTGAAGGCCTGCAACAATCGTTTTTTGGATGCTTAACTTTGGAACTACCAGATATGCTTGGCAACCAAATACGTTTTCTCCATTTATCACCCACTTAACAGGTATATCTTTTTTCACGGTAAAATAATTTGGCAAATAGCCACTGGTTACGACCCGCATTTCAATAGTCTGCACTCCATTTTTTACTGTGGCTGAATTTCCATTACCTGTAATATTTGATGCAAATGGATTTATGTTTATTCCATAAAGTGAAGTAAAATTTGAAAAATAAATGAATCCAACTATAAAGACAAGGACGCCCATAACTTTCAAAAAATACGGATAAAATTTATTGGACGTTAGTGAGCTCATTGACCCAATTAGTAGAAGAGCCGGAACAGTACCGAGTGCAAATACCACCATTGTTATCGCGCTTTGGATCGGTGACCCCTGGCCTAGCGCGTACACTTGGACAGCTTGAGTGAATCCACACGGAAGTAAATAAGTTATTGCCCCTAAGAAAAATGGCGCCTTATTCGGATACGTTTTTATTTTATCTTCAAGTCTCAAGAATATTGATTTATTTAAGCTACTTGGGATTATTTTTCCGATCGAAATAATCTTTGCCATATCCAATCCGAGAAGTATCATAAATACTGCAGCCAAAAAAGTTAAAAATGGTCCAAAACCAGAGTTAGTGATTAAAGCCTGGCCAATAAATCCTGCAATCAGTCCAAAAAAACCGTAAGAAATAATTCTCCCAGTATTAAAGAATAAAGCCGTCCCCATGTCATTTCGAGTCTGACGTAAGTCGGACGAGAAATCTAGCCGAGCGTTACGCTCCCTTCGGTCGCTAGATCCCTCACTCCGTTTGAGATGACGCCGAGGAATAATCGATAAATACAGTGCTCCCGATGTCGCCATACAGGTTGAGGTCGATGCCACTAAACCGATCGCAAAAATGGTCAGATAGTTTAGATTTCCTGTGAAGTCAAAACTTGGAAGTAAATTAGTTTCCTTAGCAATAAGATATATAAGCAAAAATATTACTCCGATTGCTCCAGCTTCAAAGAGTCTTTTTTGAAGTGACTCATGATTTTCAATTAACAATTTACCATCAACGATTTTGTACCCAAATTTTTCAATTTTGTTATTCAAAGAATTTCTATTTAATTGACCTGTATAGAATATCTCGACAGATTGATCCTTGAAGTTAGGCTTCACTTCAACCACATTCCCCTCTTCCCGAAATTTATCGATATCAAATATTAAACATATAAATACGTTTAATATTTAACTTTTAATATTTCTTTAACCTTTAATATTTAATCTTTAATATTTATTTTTTCTTTCCGCCGCCGCATCCGTCGCACATATTAGAAAATGTTGTTGAACTTATAACTTCTTTTGCTAAGTAACTAAGTAACCCATCACTCATAACTAATTAATCTTAGCTTTTTTAAGAAAAAGTGAATTTGTAACGACTGATATGCTCGACATTGCCATTGCTCCTGATGCTAGAATCGGACTAATTAACCCGATCATGGCAACAGGGATTAAGACAACATTATACGCGAAAGCCCAAAATAAGTTAAGTTTAATTGTTTTCATCGTTTGCTTGGATAATTTAATAGCCGATACTACTGATAATAGACTTTTATTAACAAGTGTGATCCCAGCCGCTTCAATCGCGACGTCTGTTCCTGACCCCATTGCTATACCTACGTTGGCAGCTGCCAGCGCCGGTGCATCATTTATCCCATCCCCGACGAAAGCTACTACGTGGTTTTTTGGTTGCTTGGTTAGTTGGTTAGTTGGTGTATTTTTTTCTAAGCTACCAAGTAACCCATAACCAAGCTGCAAATTTTTTACAGCACGTTCTTTATCTTGTGGCATCACTTCAGCCAAGACTATTTTTATTCCTAATTTTTTACTAATCGCTTTAGCAGTTGTTTCATTATCTCCAGTTATCATCACGGTCTCTATCCCCATTCTATTCAATGTTGTGATTGCTTCTTTTGCGCTTTCCTTAATTGTATCGGCAATCCCAATTATTCCAACTAACTTCTTATTAATATATACATATACAACCGTCTTCCCTTCTTTATTTAGCTCCCCACCCCTGGGGTGTAGTTCGGGGCTAAGAGACCTTCCAACATAGATTTGTTTTCCTTTGATTTTTCCCTCAACTCCACGTCCAGTTATAGATTTGAATCCTGAAACTCCGCTTAAAGTCAGCTTTTTTTCCTTTGCTTTTTTAACAATCGCCTCACCAAGCGGATGCTCAGAATATTTTTCGACAGACGCGGCAACTTGCAATAATTCATTGTTAGTTAGTTGCTTGGTTACTTGGTTGCTTGGTTTGCTTTTTTCTAAGCTACCAAGTAACCCATAACCCATAACAATTATGTCTGTAACCTCAGGCTGACCCTTGGTTAAGGTACCCGTTTTATCAAATATAATCGTATTGACTTTATGAGCTGTCTCCAAGCTCTCAGCATCTTTGATTAAAATACCATGTTGGGCCCCAATTCCAGTGCCAACCATAATTGCAGTCGGAGTCGCAAGTCCCATCGCGCAAGGACAGGCAATAATCAAAACTGCAATAGCATTAAGCATTGCAAATATTATGACATTAGAAGGGCCAAATACGTACCAACCAACAAAGGTGGCAATTGCCAACATGATAACAATGGGAACAAAATAGGAAGAAATAATATCAGCCAGTCGTTGAATTGGGGCTTTGCTTCCCTGCGCTTCTTCAACTAATTTTATTATTTGGGAAAGCATCGTATCTTTTCCGACCTTGGTTGCTTTATATACAAAACTTCCAGATTTATTCATCGTTGCACCAATCACCGTATCCCCTATATGTTTAGTAGTCGGCATACTTTCACCAGTCACCATCGACTCATCAATTGCTGATTCCCCCTCAACTATAATTCCATCTACTGGAATTTTCTCTCCTGGCCTGACACGGATCAGATCTCCGACTTTAATTTGGTCAATTGGCAATTTAATTTCTTTCATATTTATTAGAAAATTGAAACTAGGTTTGGAAACGTGTTAGGAATATGAAAGTTTGAAGATAGTTTTTTCTATTTTCTATTTCCAATTTCCTAACTCGCCTCCATACCTAACATCCTCTTTTTAAAATCGCTTTCTTTCACCAGTACCGTTGCTTCCTTTGCCTGCAGACCTATTAATTTTTTGATCGCCTCACCTGTTCCTGCCTTAGCCTTAGCTTCAAAATACCGCCCCAACAAAATTAAACCGATAATAACCGTCGAAACATCAAAGTACGGCATGGCCTCAATTTTTAGATCCATAAAAAATTTAGGAAAAAATGTTACAAATATTGAATAAAGGTAAGCTACGGTTGTCCCGATCACAACGAGAGTATCCATATTGGCAATCCGGTGGTGGAGAGATGAAATAGCCGCCCGATATAAATCTTGCCCAGCCCAAAATTGGATAATAGTCGCCAAAACAAACTGAAAGTAGAAATTTTTAAAGAGTGCTGGAGCAAAATCCATAATTCCAGGAAAGCTTCCCCAGACAATTAATCCTCCAAGAAATAAACTTCCGTAAACTTTTATTTTTAAATCTTTAAGCTCTTTTGCTTTTTCCACTTTTATTTTTTCATCTAAGTTTCCAGTTTCGTCAATCATAGCCTGATACCCAACTGACTTTACTGCATCTATAATGAGATTGTTTTGTACTGGTTCTTTTGAAGTAAGCGTCGCCTTACCATTTGTTAGATTTACAACCGCCTCAGTTACGCCGGGTATTGCCTTTAATGCTTTTTCATTTGTATATACGCATGACGCACAATGCATTCCCCTAATCGCAAAAGTTTGTTTATTCATATTATTTAACAATTAATTTCCCATGAAACATCCCCATTCCGCAGGAAAAATCAAATTCTCCTTTTTTGGCCGGATTGATTTCAATTTCGGTCTTTTCGTTTAATGCTAAGAATTTCCTGACTTTAAAATCGGCTAAAATTACTTCCTCAAGGCAAGGACTTCTGTCTTTTCTTTCAAAAACCAGTTTGGTAGTTTTCCCAAAAGGAATCGAAATCCGTTCCGGTTTATACCCGCCGTCAACTAATATGTTAACCCTTCCCTCTGCCTGGACCGTATTAATTTTTTTCATAAAAAAGAACCAATAGGTGAATATAATTGATAGAGATCCAAATATTAAAACAATGATTTTGTCCATAATTATTTTCTCTTAAACACTTCAATTACTTCCTTAACTTTTTCATCGATATTTTTTCCGCTTTCAATTGAGTCGCGGACACAGGTCTTTAAATGATTCTCCAGGATTGCCTCATCAGCTTTTGAAAGCGCTGACTGGACGGCTTGAGATTGTTGAATCACATTTAGGCAATATTCCCCTTTTTCAACCATATCGATGACTTTCTCTAGGTGCCCTTTAGCAATCTTCAGCCTATGTAAAACTTTTTTTTCATGATCACCCATATTGAGTTTTTTAAGTTATAAAGTTCATCAAGTTTATCAAGAATGGAATTCATTTCTCTTTATAACTTTATGAACTTGAAACTTGATAAACTATCTACCCCCTCTCCTCCCATCCTCCCCCCCCTGGAGTTGTAGTTACATCTGCTGTTGCTGCTGCTCTCATCGGTTGTGATTCAGATAAACCAAAAACTGAAAATCTTCATCAATTTAGGTTACACAGTCTTACCAATCAAGTTTTCTACAACGGTGTTTTGCTTGAACAGGATGAAATAAATAACCATTTACCTCCGGATGTACTAAGCACCTTAACGGGCTATGAAGGTTTAAAAATAGGAAATGAAGCCGTTATTAATATTAGCGATTTACCTGATCCGAATCAGTCCGGACATAATATTAGCATGAAATTTCCTTACTTGCTTACAACCGGTGATAGTCTATTCGTTAAATTTCATGACGGTAGACAATTTTTTACTGAAGACACAAAAAAATACGCAGAACGGTCAACTACTTCAGAATATCATGAAATTTTCTTTGATCAAAAAAAGGCGGAAATTTATCAAGTAGATGAAAGGCACAATCCAATTAATACCCACCACGCTACAAAAGAATTTACTAAACTAATTAAATATCAACCTGATGACTCTCAACTTTTAACTGATAAAGCGTATGATGCAACTATGCTGGATATCGAAGCCTCTTACAATAGAATCAACCAATTTTGTTATGGCAAAAACGGTAGTCATTATGAAGTATTTAAAAAAAAGCACGCAGGAGTTAATCCACTTAATAATGAAGATATTTGGGAAGATGTGCCGGTATTTTTACCTGCTAGTCGTTGGTATCATCGCTCAAGAAGATTGCTGAAGTTATTGTTTAGTAAAGATAAGCAAATGGACCAAGATTCTATGAACCAAGTCGCAATGAAATTTCTTAGAATTGATTCCGAAGACATGCAAAATCAATCTCCAGAGAATCAAATACTAGAAAACATAAAAAATAATTTGGATGAAGTAGAGTTTGCTAAATTTTCGAATGCTCAATTTTTAGATTATTTTCATAAAACACTGCCCCCTGAAGATTTGAAGTATGCTCTGTCCACAATTAAATTTTTGATTGATAATCATGGCCAGCAATTTAATAACCTAACAGCCACTCAACTGGCAGAACTAATTGAATTTTTAGCTTACAGAAAGTACTTTGAGCCGGATTTCAACCTGACTGAAGATATATATAATCCTATACTCGCCGGAATTCTTCTCCCTGAAGAGTACGTTGACGCCGGGGGTTTATTTTTAGATCCTAAACGGGCAGGATGGATTATGCGCTATGACTCGCAAGAGGTAATTGAACAATCTCCAGACGCAACTAAAAAAGCGGTCTCTAATATCTTTGATCGTTCATCTATACTATCT
The DNA here is from genome assembly GCA_000990565.1 of Candidatus Roizmanbacteria bacterium GW2011_GWA2_35_19. Classification (GTDB taxonomy): domain Bacteria; phylum Patescibacteriota; class Microgenomatia; order UBA1406; family GWC2-37-13; genus GWC2-37-13. The sequence goes on from LBQC01000038.1 coordinate 8,902, forward strand.
GAGGATCTTTATCCTGTTGAGGATCATACGCCACTTTATATAGGTATTACTGAGGAGACGGTAGATCATAACACTGGAGTCATGAGAAGAATATATAGTATTCTTAAATATAATTTCGCTAAACACGAGGCAAAGCCAATTTTGGAATTAGGAGCAAACGATCCGCTTTTCAGTCTTTACTTTCCTAAAAACGCTCAAAATTTGGCTGAGATGTTTGATACCGAGAGAGTCGATATTGGAGACGTAAAAGCACTAAATGAATTAAATATTAGTACATGGAGTAAGGATGAAGAAAATAACATTACTAGAAAAGTAAAAAATGCCTGTATTTTAAAAGGTCGTAGTTATTGGCGAAGCGCAAATGATATAATAAACAAACAGAAACCATTTTCGGGTTTACCTCTCCATAGATTCACTGATGCCGATGGAAAACTAAATACTTATATATTTTTTCCGGCTGATGGTACTTTTAACAAGATTTTTGGAAATCACCAACAAATACAACAAGATAATATAGAGTGGATATCAGATATCACCTATCTAATGAGTCAATTAAGAAAATCTGGGAAAAATCTCTTTGATAAGTTTTCTTTGAGTGAAATGCACTTGCTCACCGAAAAAATACTTCATAGTCCAATAACTGTTATGACTAATGGCGCTCTTATGACTTCAAACTTGTCTGGGCACAATGGTTTGAATCAAACTGATTTATCAGATTGGAATTCATTTTTACATGAACTTTATCCTAATTTCCAGAGTTTAGCAATCGTTACGGCAGATACTCAAGTAATAACAGCTACTAGAATGTCTGATATTCTACACCCAGATACGAAACAAGTCGAAAATCTTCAAAAGTATGAACATACTCTTAATACTGGTAGTTATGTCACAGTTTCGTATATTGCTTATAATGGCGATGCACCTTATGCGGTAATTGCAGGTAATAATGAACCTAACGGGGTCTATATGGTACCTTTGAATAATCTTTTACTTGATAGGGCTGATACCATCGGGCAAAAAGCAGCCTTACTGGCAACTGTTTTGACAGCAATATATACCGCTGGTCATGTATTATACACAAATCCGGCTGCTATGGAAGTCGCTGGAAATGTATCTAAGGCTGTTTTATTTGCATTCGGATCTGGACTTAAGGCATTAGGACTATAAGTTATAAAATTCTATGATACTAATTTATATTTTTACTTACAAAGGTCGTTAAGAATCGTTAAATAAGCGCTTACCCAATCATAAGCATTGGGTTTATAAGCATAGTTATTATTCACACATGTTGTATCATTAGGATCAGCACAAGCAATTCTTTTTAAAGTAGTTTCTTCTATCTGCGCTGGCGATTGATCCCTTTTGCCATAGCCTAATACTTTAAATTCAATGCCATTTACTCTCCCTATATTAGCTTGATCTACTGCCGCTTGGTAACAGATCGAGCTATGTGGATTATCTCCATTCCATACTTTATTTGACATTCCATCAGAAAGTAGGATCACTGCCCTACGGTCAGCTGTACTTGCTAATAATTGTTCATTAGCTAAATAAAGCCCACATTGAATACAGGTACCAGGCAAGATATAATTGACACTACTTATTGCCGGTAACACAACTCCGTTAAGATCGCTGCTTAAAGGAGTGTGTAAAATCGAGTTATAATCATTGGGGTCAGGAACATTAGTTGGATACAGCAAGGTACCTAATCTTAATACAGAATCTTCGGGAAGATCCTTATTTCCTCTTCGGCCAAATGAATCAACGCTTACTCTCACGGTAGACTGAGAAGTAGGCGAAGTGTTATCTCTTAAGCTTTCGACAAAGATTCTCATCGCTTCTTTTGCCCAAGCAAGTTTTGTCCGGCCATCAGTCTCAGAAGAATTCATCGTCGATGAACGGTCAACAACGAGGGCGATATCAAGATTTTTACAGTTTAAAACCGGCGTCGGGGTTGGAATTGAAGTTAAAACAAGAGTTGGTGTTGGCATTTCTGTTGGAGTAATTATCGTAGTCGGGGTTAAAATTGGAGTGGCTTCACTGACTATAAATCGAACGTCACAACTTGCGGGAGGAGAGGATGGTACAGGTTCTGCCGCTTTAGACCTTTGGACGGATAGATTTTGCTGGCTTTCCATTATTGAAGGAATTATCAAAACCCCTGCACCAAGAAAAAGTAGCCCAATCAAACCCGCCAATTTTAAAGTTTGACCGTTAAAATATTTTTTTATTAATTGCATATCTTTATAAAGGTGTAACTCTAGCAACTCTAACTCTATAAGATCCGTAAGAATCAATGATTCTTTTATACCTAGCTTTCCATTGACTACCAACAAGGACGGCGGGAACGACAGGTTTTTCAACAACAATACTGTCTTTAATAAATTGAAAAGTCATACTTTTTACGGCTTTTCCAGTATTGTTTACTGAAGCGGTAAAAGTGACTTCGTCTCCTAATTTAATAGAGTCTAAATTGTTAGTAATATTCACAGAACCAATAAACTCTTTCATCTGCTGACATATAAGCGGTGGTTCGGGTGATGGAGCTTGAGTTAAAGTAGGTATCCTGGTTGGTCTTACTGTAGGAGTCGGAGAGCGAATTGGTCTTACTGTAGGAGTTTTTGTAGGAGTCCGCACACATGCGGTTGGCCCGATCCGTGAAATAAACTGCTTGCTACCGTGGGATCCAAAATCAATCTGTTCACTCCCACATGCTTCAGGTCCCCCATCAAAACAAAACTGTTGAGTACCCGCGCTAAAAAATCCTAAGTAAGATTTGCTAACTATGCCTGTTTGAAAGCCGTTAGGGCAACCTGCGCCACTAATTGGAAGATAACTACAGGTATAATGATTAGCAGTTCCTTGTTTTTCGACTTTACAATTATAGCAATTGTTATTATTACTAATTTTGGTACATCCAGATCCTCCAATTATCCCAGTCCCACCACCACTGGTAATACAGATTTTAGCCGACTCGCCACATGACTGGGTATTGTAATTCCAGCGGCATCGGAATTCGTTGTTATTTGTGCCCTTAGGAGGAGAGCATGATTCATTACAGATACGGGGACTTGTTATACCACTACAAACACTAGCTTGGACAACTGATACCCCTGAGATAATGTGAAATGACAACAGGACTGCAATTAAAGAAAAAACAATGCGTGAAATTTTATCCCAAAAATGCATATAAATAGAAGGATATAAAAAATTTATATCGATATCAATCCAATTTCCCATTAAACTCTGTAATTATATAATTTTAAATGCTACAATGTTTTTAATGACCAGTAGTTTTTGTGTTGATAAGAAATTTTTTCTTTTAATTTTTGTTATTTTATTGATAGGATTTTTTTCTGTTATTTATAAAATTAATTCAAAAAATCTTACATACAAAACCAAGGCCTCAACACCCCAAATTTTTGGTGGTCAGCCGGCTGACCCAGGCGAGTGGCCTTTTGTTGTAGTTTTGTACGACAAAACACTTTTTGGAAAAGGGATTATAGGGACTTTAAAAAATACTCAATTCTGCACCGGATTTCTAATAAGCAATAGCTGGGTTATAACAGCCGCTCACTGTCTTTATAAAAAGGAGGGGGATTTTTCTAAACTATTTGTTTACAACAAATTTGATAAAAAATCAAATGACTTCATTGGAGTCGCTGTCGGTTTTGACAATATTAATACGACAAAAGTGGGCCAAAAACAAGCGCTTAGGGATATAGAAGGATATGTTATTTATGAAGGATTTAATTATAAATATCGATATAAAAATACCTTAGATTTTTCTGAATATAAAGACATGAGAGTATTTCATAATGACGACATCGCCTTAATACGAATTAAGCCTTTGGATGACTCTGTGAATTTTAAAACTATTTCGATTACCAATGATAAAAATTTAATCGTTCCAACAACTTACGTAGAGATTTTGGGTTGGGGCTATACAGAGAAAGCCAAACCTGACGTTTTGTATGAGGGAATCAATAAAATTGATTCAAATAGAAGGTCTAATAATAATATTATTGTTAACGAAATAACTATTATTGATAGCGCTGCCAGACCAAATCAAGGAGATAGCGGCGGACCAATGCTGACGTATAACAATAATGAGTGGTTCGCCATAGGCATTGCTTCTAGTGAAAATAGTGGTTTACCACAATCGTACTATACAAATCTTATTGAACATTACCCATGGATTAATTTAGTGACAAAGATAGAAGAGGGTCAGGGCTCATTCATCGGGAAATCTCCAGAATGGTGATTCCACCTAACCTGTGGAAGAGGCAATAGTTATTTTTCGACTCCATAGAATTTTAATCGGCTTGCCCGCCAATAATCGCTCCGTGAGCCGTATACGAATAGTACCCGAAAAGGCGAACGGTAAGATATGGCGAGTAAAATTATCATTTCTCTACCCCATAAAATTTTACGCGGTCGCCACGGAACATCAGGTCCATCTCACCGGTTGGGCCGTTTCTGTGTTTGGCAATGTAAAGTTTCACTAATTTTTTGCTCTGGTCAAGCAAGTCTTCCGACTCTTCTTCAAGGTATAAGAACATGACAACGTCGGCATCCTGCTCGATCGCTCCTGATTCTCTAAGGTCGGCTAGTTGGGGCTTCTTGCTCCCCCGCTGCTCGACGGCTCGTGACAGCTGAGAAATGGCTACGACCGGAATTTTAAGTTCACGGGCCAGATTTTTTAACCCTTGGGAAATCGCTGATACTTCATTAACCCGTGATTCATAAAATCGGCCGGCATTTGCAAGTTGAAGATAATCAACAACAAGTAATTTAATATCTTTTTCCATTTTGAGCTTTCGGGCTTTAGTCCTCATTTCAAGAATTGAAGAACCTGGCGTATCGTCAATAAATATAGGCGCTTCGGATAGCTCGCCCATTGCCTCAGTTAGTTTTTTATAGTCATCATCCGAGAGCTTTCCTGTTTTTAATCTCCAAGCATCGATATCGGCTTGACCAACTAATAGACGGTCGACTAGTTCTTCCTTGCTCATCTCAAGCGAAAAAAATCCGACGGCTACTTTAGATTTTACGGCTGCATTTAAGGCAATATTCAATGCTAAAGTTGTCTTCCCTATTCCTGGTCTGGCCGCTAAAATAAGAAGATTTGAATCCTGCATTCCTGCTAGTTTATTATCTAAATCAACATATCCTGTGGCGACGCCTCGAAGGGCGGATCCTTTTTTCATAAACTCTTCAAGCCTCTCGAAGCTTTCGGCAAGAGCTTCTTTTAATTGGATAAAATCACGGTGGAGATGCTGCTGGGACAATGCAAATATCTCAACTTCCGCTTCATCAAGTAATTTTTTTACGTCGGCTTTTTGGTCAAAAGACTTCTCAACCATCCGCGAAGAGATATCAATCAATCTCCTTTTTACATAATGATTTTTGACGATAAGTCCATA
>LBQC01000039.1 GCA_000990565.1 Candidatus Roizmanbacteria bacterium GW2011_GWA2_35_19
GAAATTAAGGATCCAATGAGCATTCACTTTTTTGATACAATGAAATTAAGAGTTGAAGAAACCAATCCTAAGCCATTGGAGTTTGTATCAAAAGAGTTGCTTTAAATACTAAGCACAAAATTCTAAGTTCCAAATAAATTCTAAATCACAAATATTAAACTGTTTAGAATTTAGGATTTATTTGGTTATTAGTGTTTAGAATTTAGGATTTTTTATGGCTACCAGTAAACCTACATCACCGATTAAGGCTTCTACTCAATCTTTTATTGAGATTGAGGAGATTAAAGATGACGTCGTTTTAATGAAAGATTTTTCGGCAGCGACGGTAATTGAGGTATCGGCGGTAAATTTTTGGCTTTTATCATCTGAGGAACAATCATCAATGATATATTCATATGCAGGGCTCTTAAATTCCCTTTCTTTTCCTGTTCAAATATTAATCATTTCCAAAAAAATGGACATATCGGCCTATTTGGATTATTTAGATGACAAAATAAACAAAATGACCGTTGAATTAATGAAAAAACGTTTGAATTCTTATAAAGAATTTATTAAAAATATCATCAAAAAAAACACTGTTTTAGAAAAGAGGTTTTTCTTTATTGTCCCATTTTCTCCACTTGAACTTGGAATATCAGGAGCATCACCCGGATCACTTAATAAAGGATATATAATCTCAAGAGCTAAGACATCGCTTTACCCTAAGCGTGATAATTTAATACGGCTTTTATTAAAAAATGGCCTTAAGGGAACGGTCCTTTTAGCTCAAGAACTATCAGAGTTGTTTTATAACCTATACAACCCATCGGCGACCGGTCGAAAGCTCGGACCGCTTGAAAGTTATACAGATGTCGTAATGACACAATAATTATGATTGATTTATCTTGGATATTCACCGGAAAATCTACTAGGTCATCTGGCACAAGTTCTGCCTCTCAAAGTAAAATGGCGGAAACTTTGGCTCACGGATCGGTGTCGGTCAAAGACCTAGTCGCACCATCATTTGTAGAAGTCGATTTTAATCACTTAAAAATTGATGATCGATATTATCGTACTCTTTATGTAGTTGGTTATCCGCGTTACGTCTCAGCTAATTGGCTATATTCGCTTATTACCTATGATCATCCTTTATATGTTTCAATGTATATCTATCCGACTGAGTCAAAAAATGTCCTTGATGATCTAAAAAGAAAAATTGCTGAAATGGAAGCGACGATTGAGGGTGATATGAAGGCCGGTCGGGTGGTTGACCCAACTGTGCAGGTGGCGCTTGATGATGCCTTATCTCTTCAGGCTGAGTTAGCTAAGGGATCTGAGAGATTTTTCCAATTTGGATTATATATAACAATTCCCGCAGATAACCTCGAAGAGCTTAATCGAGTAACTAAAGAGGTTGATTCTGTGCTGTCTTCCCTTCTTATCGTTGCCCGGCAAGCAACCCTTGAGATGGAAGAAGGGTTTAAATCGACCCTGCCTTTATTTTACGACAGACTTTCTGTTTGGAGAAATATGGACACGACGTCGCTTGCGACTACTTTTCCCTTTGCGACGGCTTCGCTTACTAAAAATGAAGGTATTTTATATGGTATTAATGAGCATGATGGATCTCTTATTATTTTTGATAGATTTACTTTGGAAAATGCTAATTCGGTAATTTTGGGTAAATCTGGAGGTGGAAAAAGCTTTTTAGTAAAACTTGAAACACTAAGACTTCTTATGATGGGAGTTGATGTAATAATTCTTGATCCTGAAAATGAATATCAAAAATTAAGTCAATCAATGGGAGGTGAGTATGTAGTCTTTTCAACAACTTCCCAATATAAAATAAATCCATTTGAATTAAATACCGAGGGGGCAACTGCTGATGAACTATCAAATAAGATATTAGATCTTCATTCTTTAATGAAGGTTATTATGGGCGACCTTACACCTTCACAAGACGCTCTCCTTGACCGATCGCTTGTCCTAACATATAAACAGAAGGGAATTACTAATGATCCTGAAAGTTTTAAGAATGAGCCACCATTACTTGAAGATTTATATAAGGTATTTATGGGAATGGAGACACCAGAGGCGCGGGAGCTTGCTGACCGGCTTGAGAAATTTGTCCAAGGGTCGGCGGCCGGGATATTTAATCAAAAATCTAATTTTGATATTAAAAATCCATTTACTGTATTTGGCATCCGTGACCTTGAGGAAAACTTAAGGCCGGTTGCCATGTATATAGTCCTTGATTACATCTGGAATCGAGTCCGCCGTGACCCAAAAAAAAGAGTTCTCATAGTCGATGAGGCTTGGTATTTGATTAAACAAAAGGATTCTGGTGCCTATTTACATTCATTTGCAAAAAGAGCAAGAAAATATCACCTAGGACTAACAACGATCACTCAGGATGTTGAGGATTTTTTGGCAACCGACGAGGGAAAAGCAATAATCACCAACTCTTCTCTCCAAATAATTTTAAAACAGTCGACCGCAGCGGTAGAGTTGATCGCAAAAACATTCTTTTTAACAGGCGGTGAAAAACACTTCTTGCTGTCCGCCGGGATCGGAGAAGGATTATTTTTTGCCGGACACTCCCACGTGGGATTCCGGGTAATTGCATCTGAAGAGGAAAAAACACTTATTGAATAGTAAACTCAGTAAATATATGAAAAGTGATTTTTTTTGTTTCAAAAAAATATATTTATATTTTTTTATTTTTATATCCATTATTTTTTTGAATATTAAAATTATTTATAATAAGTTTCCATTAACAATGGAATCAAAGGCCGCGGAAAAAAATATCATTGGTGGAACATGTGTTAATTTTGGCGACTACCCGTATTTTGTTGGATTAGCCTTAAATAGGCCTAACAGGCTCCCTTTTGAAAATTATTTTTGTGGAGGAACATTAATTAGTCCTTATTATGTAATAACCGCAGAGCACTGTATTAATGGCATTTTTGCGCAAGTGAACGGCTGGATCAAGGAAGATATAAAAAAGGGGGGGATAGACCCTACCCCAACTCCCATGACCCTTGACGGAATCGTTGCCTATGCTAATTTTACCGATTTAAATCAAATGACAAGGGCATATCAATCAAAAATAGAAAGTAAGATGAGTTTGGGGTTTTACGATTTATCTCTTCTAAAGTTAAAGTACCCGATTAATATTGCAAAATATCCATCTCTTCCCAAAGACTATTCATACTATAATCTTCAACGAGAGTTCACTTTATTAGGTTTTGGTGAAGGTAAGTTAAATAACAATAGCTCATTAATCTACCCAAGCAATTGTCTTAATATAGCCAAACAAAAAATTATTGGAGAAGCTCCGGGTATTTTTACTGGAAAAAGTACGGATAATTCTCTTTGTAAAAAGGATTCTGGGGGGCCAGCGATTGTCAAAGAATTAGATAGAGATATCTTAATAGGGGTATCTACTGATAAAATCGGTCCCTGTGAACCAAATGTTAATAATATATATGCAAAAACAAGGCAATCTTATTTTTTTTCTAATACTATCGATAAAATAATGAGGACCATCAAGTAAATAATAATTAAAAAAATCTATTTATCTATACATAACCGGTTTTTCTTTTTGAGGAAGGACGAGGCTCATTCTTCTTTCTTTTTCATTGACTCGCTCTATAAAGGCTTTTATCTTTTGACCCATCTTAAACTCTTCTTGACCAGTTAATTTTGAGATGTGGATTAACCCTTCAACTCCAGGTTCTAACTTGACAAAGTAACCATATTTCTCTTTTCTAACTACTTCTCCATCCACTTCTTTGTCTTTAGGGTATCTCTCTTCTATGCTTTTCCACGGATCGTTACTTAACCTCTTTAATGAAAGATTTAATTTTAGATCAACGGTATTTTTTTCAACAACAAAGACGTCGATTGTTTCACCAACTGTGACATATGAGGCTGCATTAGAAATCTTTTCCCAAGAAATCTCAGAGATATGGATCAAGCCCTCAACTCCTTCAACCTCACAAAATACTCCAAATTCAGAGGCTCCAAGAACCTTGGCCTTATAAGTTTTATTTTCTTTAATAGCGTCAAATTTTTTCTTAAGGTCTTTTTGAGAGATTTTTAATACTGAGGCTTTTTGTGATACTACTAATCGGTTTTTTTCTTTATCGACTTCGAGAATTTTAACTTTTACCTTTTGACCAGTGAGTTTTTCCGGAGAGGATATAAATGGTTCTGTTAATTGAATCTTTGGTATAACCCCTCTAATTCCCATGAAATCAATAAAGACCCCGCCTTTTCCGTAGTCTCCACAAAACACTTCTATTTCTTCTTCTTTTTCTTTTTTCTCTTTTAATATTTCCCACTTACCTTTTTCGAAAAACTTCCTTAAAGAGACGACTGGAAAACCATTTTTTGACTCCTCTGAAATTACTCTTGCTAAGATTTTATCTCCAGCCTTAAGGTATGGTAAATAAGTTGAGACCTCTCTAATTTCAAGCTCGCCCAAAATCGCGTGAGCTTTTCCTCCGACATCAAAAACAATTCCTTTTTTTGATAGTGAAACTATCTTTGCTTCTACTTCTTTCCCTTTTGTAAGTAAGCTTGGGGCTTGTTTTTTAAGTAGTGCCGCCATTGGGTTTTGTGAGGTTTTCTCTGTTTTTTTCACCATCTTTGATTTTTCTCCTTCTCCCTACGAGATTTAGAATAAATAATATACCAAATAGAGGTCACATTTACAACAGAATTACAAAAGGTATTGAAAAGCTGTACCCTGTATGATATATTATAGGGCAAACATGGATAATATGCTTTTGCCGTCTCTTGTTGAGCGGTTCATAAAATTTTTAGAAACACAGGGAAAATCTACTTTTACAGTAGTGGCCTATAAAAAAGACCTTGAGCAGTTTTCTGGATATTTAACAAGTGTTGAGATCCAGGATGTGCGGGAGGTAAAGAAAGAAAATATAGAGGGTTTTATTAATAAGCTTATTGCTGAATCATATACAAAAAAGTCTGCCTCACGAAAACTTAATTCAATTCGCACTTTTTTTAGGTATTTAAAACAGGAGGGAATTATCGTTCAAAATCCTTCACTTGATGTCTCTCATCCTAAATATATCCAATCCCCACCAAGAATTTTTACAAAGCTTGAATATCGTGCCTTGAGAGATTTTTCCAAAGAAGACGCCCGGACGTATGCCTTGGTTGAGATACTACTCCAGACAGGTATAAAGATTGGCGAGCTTGCCGGGCTTGAAATTTTAGATATTAAAGACGGGGCCCTTAGTATTAAAAAATATGGAAAGACCCCTGCTCGTGAAATTCCTCTTAACAAAGCTGTAAAAAAAGCAATTGATGATTATGTTAAGATTCGCCCTGAATCAAAAGATAACCATTTATTTATCACGAGAACGGGTCACTCTCTTTTAATTAGAAACATAAGGCAGATTATTTCTCGCTGCTTCAGAGAAAACGGCATTGAGAACGCGACGGTTAATGATTTGAGAAATACCTTCATTGCCCACCAGCTTAGAAATGGCGCCTCGGTTGAATATATTGCTAAGCTTGTTGGTCATCGAAGACTCTCTTCAACTGAAAGGTTTCTCAACATGGTTAAAGAAGAGGTCCAAAAAAAAGAAGGCCTCGGTGAGCTATAAAAAATCTTCTTTACTGCCTTTTTATTTACAAATAATAAACCTCTTTATTCTTGTTGACAATTGATGTGTAATTGTTTATTATTTGTGGACAAGTTATCCACAAATACAAATTATGTCTCTCTTATCATCTTTCTGGAGTGAATTTTTGGAAGGAGCTCATAAAAATGAAGGCAAAATTCCTGTTCTTTACTCCATTCTTAAGCATGCATCTCCTCTTGAGTTGACTGATGAAAAAATTATTATCTCTTGTGAAAATCAGGGGGCAAAGATATTTTTAGAACAACGAAAAAACGAGGTTGAAGACGAGCTGTACAGACACACGAAAAAAAGGGTTCTGGTGGAGTTTGTTCTCAAGCCCCCGAAAAAGAAAAAAATTGATTCGCCCTTACTTTCTTTTGAGCCATCGGCCGAGGACTTATATTCAAAGTCCGGTCTCGATCATAAATATAATTTTGACAACTTTGCCGTTTCCTCAACTAACCAAGTCGCTTATGCGGCTTCATCGGCGGTTGTTAATAATCCAGGGACTGCATATAACCCTCTTTTTCTATATGGGGGGGTTGGAGTTGGAAAAACCCACCTTGCCCAGGCAGTTGCAAAAAAAATATTAGACAATGACAAAAACAAAAAAGTTTACTTTTGTCCCGGAGATAATTTTACGAATGAATTAATAGAGTCAATTAGAGAAAAATCTACAGCAAGGTTCCGTCGAAAATACAGGCATTTAGGCTTGCTTATCGTTGATGACATTCAGTTCATCGCAGGCAAAGAACATATCCAGGAGGAGTTTTTTCATACGTTTAATTCTATTGTCTCAGCTGGCGGTCAAATAATTTTAACCTCAGATCGTCACCCTTCTTCAATTAAAAATCTTGAAGATCGGTTAAGATCCCGCTTCTTGGGAGGATTAATCGTCGATATCCAACCGCCCGACTTTGAGCTTCGAAGCGCCATTCTTTTAATTAAAGCTAAAGAAAAAAACATAAATATCGACATTGAGGCGGCTAAAATAATTGCTGAAAGAACTCTTGACTCGCGCGCCCTTGAGGGGGTGCTCCTTTCAATTTATGCAAAGATTATTGGGATAAAAGAAAAAATTGATCTTGATGTTGTTGAGTTGTTTTTTACGCAAAAGGAGGATAATAAATCAAAAAGGCTAACGCCAAGCGATGTTATTAAGGCCGTCTGCACCTACTATAACGTAAAGCAATCTCATCTATAAAAGAAAAGACCATACAACCGTCCTTCATGCAGAAAACAAAATCTCCTCGCTTTTAATGAAAGATCAAAATTTCAAGAAAGAGATTGATTCCATAACCCAAACACTAAACTTCTCTACATAATACCAACATATTGTCCACAGGGTTTATTTTAGGTTTATTTTGTCTTGAAAATCCGATCCTTCTTTTATACACTTATACACAACGCCTATTACTACTGTTTTTATAAAGAAAAAATGAAAATAAGTCTTTTAAGAGATGCTTTTTTAAAAAAAATCAACAACGCATCAAAGTTCACTTCATCCCGACTTTCCTCTTCCACGATGTTACAGGGAGTGTATATGATCTGCGAAGAAAATGTCATAAATTTTTATTCCACAAACTTAAATTATTTTTACCATACATCTTTAAGGCTAAAAGAAAATGCGAAATTCAAGCTTCTAGTTGAACCCAAGAAAATTAGCGAATTTCTATCTTTGATAAATACCGAAAAAATTGAGGTAGAGATAAAGGAAAAACTATTTATAATCGAGTCCGGAAAAACCAAGGCAGAGTTTCCTCTTTATGAATCTACAGAATTTCCTTTCCCGCCGAGAGTCACAGGTAAAAAACAAAAAATAAAGACAAGCTTTTTAAGAGAGAATATACCATTTTTATTATTCTCTTCATCAGCTGATGACACCCGACCAGTTTTAACAGGAATTAATTTTGTTGTCGAAGATGATGCCTTAAAATTAGTATCGACTGATGGATTTAGACTTTCACTTCTTAATTTAAAGAAGGAGATAGAAATTCCCTCTATGATAGTTCCTGCAAACTTCCTAATGGAGGCGATGAGACTTTTTGACGAAGACGAGGTTACTATGAGCCATTCCCCTGAAGAGAAGGCCTTGGTTTTTAGCTCAGACGAACACGACTTATATACAAGGCTTATCGAGGGTGACTACCCGCCTTTCGAACGCGTGATTCCTTCATCTAAAAAAACCACCGTCGAACTCGACCGTGAAGAATTTTTAAGAAATGTTAAATTGGCGTCAATTTTTGCCCGCGATCAATCAAGCGTGGTTGTATTAAAGGCGGAGAAAGATGGTGTATATCTAAGTCCAAAAACAGGTGAAAGTCAAGGAAACATCATGTATCAAGAGGCCAAGGTTGAAGGCGAAATTCAAAGAATCGCCTTTAATTTTAAGTTTTTACTCGACTTATTGAGCAACTCTAGGTCTAAAAAAGTAATAATCGAGCTTTTAAGAGGAGATGCTCCCGCTCTATTTAGATTAGAAGGGGTTAATAATTTTATTCACATAATAATGCCTGTGAGAATACAGGAACAATAAATGGAAAAATTTATATTGGATACAAATCTATTCTTCAATATGGAGGCCAACCTAGGACTTGGTAATAAAACAGAAGAAATAGTTGTGGGTCTAACAGAAAAAATCACTAGTCTTAAAAAAAACAAAAAAGCCCAATTTTTTATGCCCCCAAATATAATTTCAGAGTTTTTGAGTTTTTTTGAGGATAAGGAGCAGGGTTTTATAAAATCTTTACTATTGCAAATTACGATAAAGTCGCCGGACATATCAAAAGTAAATCTTCCCTCGAGAGTTTTTTATCGGCTAATTGAAGATATTCGCGAAAGAAGCTATCGGGGGCTAAACATAGGGGAAGAAGAGATAGAATCCTCTGCAAAATTATTTCAAGGCCACAAGTCAGAATCAACCAAAGAGTTTCAGATTAAAATTGGAGGAGTGATAAAGAAATTTAGAGAAAGATATAGAAATGCAACAAGAGCGGGATTTTTAGATAGCGTAGCCGACCTAGACTTAATAATGCTGAGCCTTGAGCAAGATGGATACCTAGTTACGACTGACGAGGGCGTATTAAACTGGGGAAGGTATTTTGGCGTCAAAGAAATGCCGTCACAGCTTTTTATAAAACACATTCAAGGGCTTACGTAGTCTCATCATCAGGAACAAGTACCGAGAGCGCATCAAGCATTTTATCGGTGAGGGTTTTTTCTGGCTTTTCTTGAAACATTAAATGGCCTGATAAAATCTCTGTGATTTTTTTCTTCCCTTCAATACTTGGTATGACCATATAAGCATGATAAAAGTATGGGGCACGAGAGACAACGGTCAGGGTATAGAAGCCAAATCTTTTTCCAAAATAAAAATGAGAAAGAGACTCCCACCTTAAGGTAATTCCTGCGGCATTAAGACCAAAAGTAGTGATTTTATTATCAACTTCAGGCGGCGGGGTAATTGTTAATACATAAAACAAAAATACCAGGGCCCAAATTGGAATAATTAATATTTTGTCGCCAAAGAAAAACATGATTGCTGACAACAAAAGAGAAACGGCAAGATAAAAACGAACTATCAACCCCGACCTTTTCTTGTATGGCCTAAGTGGCGCTTTCCATGAATATAAAACCTGGGGATTATCATCCATAAAATTATTATACACTAATGGATATTTGATTTTTAGATTTTATTTGATATAATATAGGATATATGGAAGGATTAAATAAAATCATTTCTTTTGTTTTGGGCTTGGTCGTTGTCATTGTGTTTTTTGCAGTTGTTACAGGGAAGCTTGATTTAAAAAGTAAGCTTACAAAAACAACTAAAAGTCAGACGATCTCTGGAGTATCTAGTGATCAAACAACTCCAACCCCAACTAAAACCACCACATCAGGCTCAGTAAATAGTGTAAAGACAGCTACAAATTCGTATGGTAGCTATAAAACAAATGGGAAAACAACCTCAATTCCATCAACGGGCCTTCCGGTATTATTTATTCCATCACTTCTTGGAGCAGCCATTGGAGGATCCTTTCTTAAAAAAGTAGGAAAAAAAAGTTAATGGGTCGGCACTTCTCCAAATCCAGGGATCTTTAAAACCTGGTTTGCTATAAGATTAATTATAAAGACGGAACTTAGCGAGAATATTAACCCAATAATAGCTCCGCTTATTACCCTTTTACCATAGTTGATTTTTTCAGGATCATTTTGTGACGTGGCAACAATAAAAGAACCATAAAGAAGATATAGAAAAGCAATTCCTCCAACGGTTGAAAAAATTACCCTCAATAAAGACTGGATTACTCCCCCAGCGCTTCCTTCCTCAGTAAATCCGCCCGATCCGGTTGTTATACATCCTAAAAAGGTATACATTCGACCAGGTGCGCCCGCAATCAGAGAGTTAGTTTCAGGATCAACCGCAAGGCTTTCTTGACCTGCTGGGTCAGGATTTATGTCTGGATATAGGCATTTTTGACAAGAAGACCAACTTTGAGGCGGCGGATTGGGGGGGCAATAGCCACAAAGATCACAAGCTGCAAATCTTGGGCCGGCCTCAACGGCCGGTCTACTCTGACCTTCAATGGTTGGCGCGATGGTCGGGCGTGGAGCCATCGTTGGCGTTCCCAACCTTCTTGGCTGAGCGAGGATAGGATTAGCTACCAAAGAAGTGATTAATATTAAGGAAAGAAAAATATAAATTTTTATTAACTCCATGAAATTTATTATATCAAAACGATGCTTCCGAATATTGTTTATAATGAATATATGAAGAAGGTTTTTTTTGTGGTCACCACATTATTGTTTTTTTTATTCTTTTCATTTGTAATATTAGCTAAAGAAATTAGTCAAATGAGCTCAGAAGAGGTTGAGCAAGAATTAGCTAGCTCCAGAAAAGAGCTTTCTACCAAAGATTATAACAGCCAATCCTTATTAAAAAAACTAAATGAGGTGAATGGCAGAATAACTCAACTTGGTCAAGAAATAATAAAAAAAGAAAAAGAAGTTAAAGACGGT
>LBQC01000040.1 GCA_000990565.1 Candidatus Roizmanbacteria bacterium GW2011_GWA2_35_19
TGCGATCGTCTCATAACTAATAATATGAAACAAAATAAAAGAAGATTTAAGCCGGGAGAGATATATTGGGAAATAATAAAACTTATTGGTATGGTATATATTTCAGGCGGGGGTTCTATTTATCGACCATTACTACCACAGTTAATTCAAGAAATAATCAGATTAATAAAAGAATCGAGAGATATTGAAGTTAAAGAAAAAAAGGTAAAAACAATTCTATTAAAATTGGAAAAACGACAGATAATTAATTTGATTGAAGAAAAGGACAAGATTTTTGTTGAAATAAAGAACAAGAAGAAATCAATTATTTTAAAATACTCAATCAAATCAATTTTTGATTTCAAGAAAAAACAAAAAAACTGGGATGGGCAATGGTATTTAGTATTTTTTGATGTCCCTGAGATTCAAAGAAATAAAAGAAATTATTTGCGGATGTTTCTTAAAAAGCTAGGATTTTATAAGTTCCAAAAGAGCGTTTATATTTATCCTTATTCATGTGAAAAAGAAATAAATCTTATAAAAACAATCGTCGAGGGAGGTAAATACATAAAATACATAATTGCTTCGAAAATTGAGGACGAGACAATAATTAAGCGATATTTTCACCTAGGATAGCTAGATACAATGCGATCGTCTCATAACTAACAAAATGTACGTTTAGATTACTAGAACAATAAATTTAGTTATGAGACGATCGCATCATAGCTAATAGGAAGTAGAATATTAACTACATGTATATTGAATTTTATTTATTATCACAACGGCATAAACATGCATTTGTGTAGGTTATAACCAATCGATATTGGTGTTTAATTTTAATATGATTCTCCAATATGCGGGGGAATTTTTATTATAAAAGACTAGGTGGAAACATAAGAAAATACAGAAAAAAACGGGATTTATCACAAGAACAATTAGCACTTTTATCAGGGACAGACAGGAGTTACTTGAATGAAGTAGAGCTGGGCAAAGCCAACCCAACCATAAAATTTTTGCACAGAGTCACCAAAGTTTTGAAAATAAAATTAAATAATTTAATAAAGAGTTTATAAAACTATTTTTCCTCTTCAACGCCAAGAAGGCGGAGGACAACTTCCTTACGATAACGACGATCACCACGGGAGTTAATTCGAATTGCGGGGAGCTTTCCTTTTTTGCCCCATCTCTTAATAGTTAAGGGTGAGATTCGAAGAAGGTCGGCAACCTCCCGGATTGTCATCAAGTCCGGTAGATCATCAAGTGATATCTTCTTTGTTGATTTGTTATTAACTGACATAGTTTGTATTATATGACATCAAATGTCAAATGTCAAAACTCAAATCTCAAAACTGCATTTCAAATCTTAAAGATTTAAAATTTAAAGTTGTAGATTTGCCCTGCCTGCCGGCAGGCAGGCATTTGCGATTTGAGATTGTTATACTAATCTTGTGAAAGACTTCTTAGTAAATAATAAAAAAACATTTCTTGCAATATTAATTTCTTTTATTTCCGTCTTTTTTGTTTTTCCATATTTTTTAACTCCTGGAAAATTAACGAATACATTGGCTGATTTTTCTAGCTCTGTGGCATCTTTTAAGTTTCCTAAAATATTTTCCCTTAATTATTCAGTAAAAAGAGGTACTGTTGAATTACCTGAAAGTCAAAGCCGCTCATTTGTCCTTCCGACTGTTTACCAAAAACCAACAATAGCTTTACTATCTGTGACCCCTCAAGAAACAGAAGTTAATCCTACAGAAAAGATATCTGGCAGCCCAACCAAAAAACCAACAAAGATTTTAACAAAAATAAAACCAACCCCGACTCCATATATAAAACCTACAAGTAAGCCAAACCCATCTCCAACTCCGCTTGCACCACCTGAATATCTAAGACCCGGCACAGGACTTGATGATATTTTCAAAAAAGCTGGCGAACTATCATGTGTCCCGCCGGCCCTGCTTAAAGCTTTTGTGGCTCAGGAAGCTCCCGGTGTCTTAAATTGGAGCGATCAAACGGCTTTGTTTTACAACGCTTATGATTGGTGGCACAGGGTTAAGGAAGTTAAACAAGTTTGTGCCGGTTATGGTTTTTACACTCACACGGGATTGGTGGCGGAGGACAGTATGTTTGCCGGCGAAAAATGCAAGAATCCCTTTTCACCTGAAACGGCTAATGATACATACTCGAGAGTTTTAGGTTCTTGCCAGATGCTTCGATCATACTGGGAAAATGACTTTAAAGAACCAACCCGTCAAAAATTAAAAGTCAGTAAAGTAGATAGACGAGTTTTGATCGATTGTTTAGTCGGCTACGGTATTCATTTTAGGGAAGATGCCGGATATAGCGGCTCATGTGGCGGCGATTGGGATATGAAATATGTTGCTAAAGCGGCTTGCGTCAATGCCGGTGGGACTTGCGACTATTATAATTACTGCTACACGATCTGTAATAATTACAACAAATACGCCAACAAAAATTATAACTGCAATAATGCTGCCGGACTATTTGTACCGGGAAGCTTCTGTCAGTTTAAATAAATTAATAACCTTCTTTTTTAAATTGTTTATATAGATCCAGTATTTGTTTGCAATAATCACCGGAAACGCCGTTACTATAATAATAATCACAAACACCACCCATCAACTTTTGCGCCGCAGTCTTCACGACTGCATCCGGCCAGTTATTACAATCTGTTGGCGGATCACCAAGCTGGCTTCTTGAAATATAGGCAATAATTAAAGCATTATCAAATATTACCCTCCGGTCGTTTTTCGGAATAGTTGAAATGATATATTTTTGAGCCACTTCCTGTAACCATTCTGAGACTGAAATAACTCCCATCACCTTTATGTCAGTCGGATTGCCGATGGCGCTATTACAACTTTTACCGGCATTGACGCTGTCAGACGGGACAATCCCGGTCTGATGGGAATATCCATATCCATAGCAAGGGTCACCCGCTCCGGTAATCCACCAACCGTAAGTATTATAAATTTTTATCGTTGCCGGACTATCTTTTTTGAATCTTTCCCCAGTTTCCATTGTTTTGAAAGCCATAAGGAGCTCAACTGGATAACAAGCCCGTTTATTTACCTCTTTATAAATTTCCAATAAACTATTTCCCGGCCGGATATCCGAAGTAATCGGAGGCAGGGAGGGAACCTTGGTTGGTTTTGGAGCTTTGGTCGGCTTGGATTGAATAGCTTCTTCAGCGCCAGCTTCATACGGAAAATCTAAAAGCTCGTCATCCAAACCAGTAGGTTGTACGGACGTGGGTTTATATACTGGTCTTTTAGTCGGCCGAATACCAGTTGGCCGGGCACCAGTCGGCGCCTTGTAGGTCGGGCTTGGCTTGCCCTGAGCGAAGTCGAAGGGTTGATTATATGTTGGTAGGTCGAAGGAGTTATCTTGGTTAGTTGGAGGGTTAGTTACTTGGTCGCTTGGTCGGAAATTTAATGAAAAAAGTTTAGTCAAACTGCCTGGGCGAAATTTCAGACTCGAAAGTAAGCCTTTTGTATTGTAACTTATATCAGCAAGAACGGCTGGGTGTTTTGTGTAATAAGTATAGCCCTCAACAACTACGAACGAGAGGATTAAGGCGGCGAGAATTTTGAGACGATGAATCAACATTTTAAAATTTCTAATTTCTAATTAATCTAATTGACCTAAATAACCCCCAAGTTTTAATTCCTAATTATTGAGTATTGGTTATTTTTTAGAAATTAGATTAATTAGGTTAATTAGGTGAATTTTCTTCTTGTTTTTCCTTTATTATTAATATACATTATAGATAAGATTAAATCTTAGATAATATTTATATGACGGATCAAGAGCTTGTATTTGAGCAACTAAAGAAAATGAAACCACAAGCAATTATTTTGTTTGGTTCATACGCTTGGGGAAAACCTCATATTGACAGTGACCTGGATATTTTGATGATAAAAAATACCAAGAAATCATTTAGAGAACGAATTAGAGAAGTCCATACAATTTTAAAAACTCATATGCCAGTAGATATTATTGTGTTAACATCAAGAGAAGCTGAGGAAGCTCCACTAAAAAGCATTTTTTTTAAACAAATTATTACTGAGGGAAAACTAATTTATGGTAACTTATAAACCTTGGATAGATAAGGCGAAAGATGACCTTAATTGGACAAAGCATAACATTGAGTCAGAAGTATATTATGGCGCTTGTTTTAGCGCTCAACAGGCGGCGGAAAAAGCACTTAAATCGTTTCTTATCTTTCATCAAAAACGCCTGCGAAAGATACATGATCTTCGCGCTCTTATAGAAGACTGTATTTTGATAGACCAGGAATTTAACCAAATAAAAGAAAGTGCAATTAAGCTGATTTCCTATTACAGCGAATCAAGGTATCCTGATTTTGATATATTTTCTAAATTTACTGAAATCCAAGCTAAAGAAGCATTTGAATCAGCCGAAAAAATAGTTGTATTTATAGAAAAAAAATTGATAGAAAAACAATGAAAAATAAAAAGGGAGAAATCGCGACGCTTCTTACGCTCGGCTTGGTCTTAGTTGGAGGTATAATCACCCTCGCTTCATCGTTTTTTATCAATAACCAAAAAAACATCGCCTTAAATTCAAAAGCTGACGCGCCTAAAGTTGAAAATTGTATATTTGCGGCAAAAGAAGCTTGTAATAATAATTATCTTAAAGTATGTAAGAACGATACAGATTGTGTAGAGTGTGCTAATAAGGGAGGAGGTATGACTCGATATAGGTGTCCAGAAAAAAGTGATGATTCACAGTTTTTCGAAGAGCAGTTAGGGGAACCATTACAGGGAGAAGAGGCGGCTTTTTGTGATGGACAAAACGAATGCGGATCAAATGGAGCCTATGATTGTAAGCTTGATCTTGGGTGCAACTACAATGCATGTAAAGATAAAGGAAAGACCCGCGCTTTTGGATGTTGGGTAAAAAATTCAACTGAGTTTTTTGGATGCTTAGGCTCTCCATGTAGTGCTGTAAAAATAAGCGGAACAAGTCTTGTACCTGAATCAGGACCATTTGATTCAGTGCAGACTTGTAAGGGTGGCTCGTACAATAAGCCCATTACTAATTGTGAAGAATACTGCGGAGTAGGTCTTTGTCAACCATGCGTAATTAATGGTATAACAAAATATGAATGTATAATCACTGCTAAACCACCGCCTAATTTAGGGGCCTGCGTGAAGCTAAGAACATATAAAAAAGCGCAGAATTGTATAAATGATCCTGAATCAGAAGATGACACTAAATGCACCCAATGTATGTATTTGGGAGCAATAAGATATGAATATGGTGGCCCCGGCCCGACTCAAGGCGCATTCCCTAAACCAACTATAAACAAAATAACATGTGTATCACCAGACTATTGTGCTAATAAAATATCAGAAGGAAATTATAAGAGCTGTGAAAGAGTAAGCGGTTATGGAACTTTTTATGAGTTTGACCCAACTTATATTATTGCGAATAATTTAAGTTGTGAAGATGATACTAAAGTCTGTTGTAAAAAAAGCAATACTGGTGGTGGAGTAAATACTCCAACCCCAAAGATAACTTGTCTTAGCCCCTATATATGCGCGATTAAAACACGCTTCTCGAATAATGCACAAAGATGTAGTTTATTAAACACGAGCAACATCACCTATATACCTGCAACAAATACCAATCTATCATGTGGAGATATTAATAAAGTATGTTGTGAAAAAGCCATTCCTTCTGCACAAGAAAATCTTCCTGGCGCAGCCAATGTGGAGCCAATAAATCAAACAGAAGTTCCAACTCCAACTTTTATCATTGATCAATCTTGTCATTTACAAAATTGTAGCAATGTGACGGGATTACAATTCGCATATAAATGTAAAAGTTACCAAAACGTTGAAGGTGTGAAAAGTTGCAATGGCACTTCTTACTACAAAACTTTGAGTGATTGTAATAATCAATGGAGATATCCTTATGATTCTGAGGAGTCAGCCTGCGGGTCTCAATATACAAACATTACAATAAAAGTCGACTTTCAAATTAATAATAATATAGGCGCATATGAGGATAAGGTGATACTAATAATTTTTAATAATCAAATACAATTTAAGGATCCCCACGATTTTTACTTGTCAAATCTGAAGGATACCTCATATATAATTAATGGACCAACTACTGGATTAGAGTGCAGTTTTAATTACGCGATCAGTAATAACGGATTAAATCAAATACCCTGCGCAATATCAATATTAAATAAAACAGCGGAAGTTATTGTAAAAGATCAATAATAAATGAAAAATAAATATTTATCGATAATTTTTGTTTTGATCATATCATATTTTACTTCTTTATTTCTTGAAGAAAACGTTTTTCTAGTCGATTCACCAAAGATAAGACCAAATTTAGGTGAATATTTATTGGCTAAAACAAATAACACTAAAGAAAAAATTATTGCGAAGTTAAATTTTGATTTTTCATTACCCCGATTTAATCAGGAACGAAATAACAGTTATACTGCTAATAATAAAAATGAACAAACGATTGAATTTTTGAAAAATAACTTAGAGCCTATTACAAAAGGTGTCAGCGCTGCATCAAAAAACGGAGTAGGTTATACTAAATTCAATATTGATGAAATTGAATGGGCGAAAATCACATATACGTTAAAAAACGGTAAAGTAATTACTATTCAATATCCAAAAGGCACTAATCCACCACCATCGTTTATATATGAAAATCAAAATGAATAAATAACGCATTGTTATCCTCTCCTTGCGACTTGCTTGCACAGGCAAGCCTGGCGAGGCTCGTGGCCTTAGGCTATAACGTGACTAAATATATTAAATTCATTATTACAAAAGAAGCCTTCGAGACCGTTGAAGCCTACCCAGAATATAAAATGGGCCCCGGATTAGAAGAAAAAACAAAAGCGGCCTTAAAAGAGTTTAAAAATGGTAAGACAAGAAAATTGGAATCTATTGATGAGCTTGATAGCTTATGAGTATCTACCTTTCGAAAAATTTTATAAGTTGAGAGCGATATTAGGATTGTATTAACATACGTCAAAGACGGGATTTTGCTGGTCGATATCGGTAAGCATGAAAGCGTATATAAGTGAGGATAAATTAATATTTAATATTTAATCTTTTATATTTAATTTAAACCAAAAAGTTCTCAGACTTTCAGCAAGTCCCAATAATTGAGTTTATTTATCAGATGATAACTTGAATTTTTATAAGTTTTAATAAATTCCTGAGGTATCTTTACTTTGGTACTTTTCCACTTAAATTCAAATAGATTAAATCTGCCTTGCTTTTCTTCAATTAAATCAACTTCCTTTTGATCATAAGTCCGCCAAAAATAGTAATTAGCCAAAATCTGATGGTTATGATTATGTTTTAATCTCTCCAACAAACAAAAATTTTCCCATAAACCTCCAGTATCTGATCTTAAATTAATGGGATTATAATTCTGGATTAAACTATTTCTTATTCCAATATCATAAAAATATATCTTAACCGATTTTGAAATTTCCTTTCTTAAATTACGGCTAAAAGCTCTTAAAGTAAAGATAATAAAAGCTTGCTCAAGAATATCAATATATTTTTGGACAGTTATTCTACTTATACCAAGTTGAGTTGCTATCTCATGATAAGACACCGTTCCTCCCAGTTGTAAAGCCAAAAGTTGAAGTAAATCAATAATAATTCGTGATTTTTTAATTCCTTCAAAATTTAATATATCTTTGGAGAGATAGTCGGATGAAATTTCATCTAATCTAAAACTTGCCTGTTTTTCCGGCAAAAAAAATGTTTCTGGATAAAGTCCGTAGCGGATTATTCTGTCTAATTTTGCATCTACCTCAAATCGATTTTGATTTTGACTGATTTCTTCTATTGAAAGAGGATACAGAATAAATTTGTCATTTATTTTATTATTAATCTTAAAAGACGAAGAGCCAGTGGCAATTACTTGGATCTCAGGATAAGTATCAACTAATAATTTAAGGATTAAACCGATATTTTCGATCTTTTGAGCTTCATCAAGCACCACCAATTTAGCCTCCTCAAAATAGCTTTTTAACCTAATTGGTTCCGGAATTTTTAAATTTTCTCTAACTGATAAAATTTCGCAGTTTAAATAAAGTGTTTTGTATTTATTTTGATACTTTCCCAAAAGATTTTTGACCAAAGTAGTTTTTCCTACCTGACGAGCTCCATAGATAATAATTATTTTGTTTTTAAAAAACCGTTTCTCTATTTGATCCTCAAGATATCTTTTGATATACATAATTTCAATAATTATATTAAATATGTAACTATAATTACAATATTATTACAAATATTGTTAGTTGTCAAGCGGGAATGGATAACACTTGGATTTGCATTTTAATTATTAATCTTTTATATTTAAAACTCTCACATTTCAAAACTTCGCTTGACAGGCGTAAATCATTTAACTATACTTCGATTATATTATATAATTATATAATTCTTTAGCTATGATTAAAAAATATTTTCTAAGAAATAGTTACTTAAAATCGATTAAGCCATATATCAATACCAGCCTTATTAAGGTAATCATCGGCCAAAGACGAGTCGGCAAAAGCTATTTTCTTTATCAAATAATGGATGAAATAAAAAAACTTGATAAAAAAGCCAATATAATTTATATCAATAAAGAATTATACGAATTTGACAATATAAAAAGCTATCGAGATTTAGAAAATTTTATTGATAACAAAACGACAAAAAAAGGAAAAAACTATATTTTTATTGATGAAATTCAAGAAATTGCAGATTTTGAAAAAGCCCTAAGAAGTCTAAACACCCAAGAAAATAACGATATTTATTGCACCGGCAGTAATGCTAATTTATTAGCTTTCGATTTAGCAAACTTACTTGGAGGACGCTATATTGAAATACCAATTTATAGCCTATCGTATGAAGAATTTTTACAGTTTCATAATCTTGAAAAAAATAAAGAATCATTATTCTCATATATTAAATTTGGGGGCTTACCTTATCTTGTCAATCTTCGTCTTGAAGATGAGCAGGTTTACGGATATCTTAAAACAATTTTTAACACAATTATCTTGAAGGATGTCGTTGCTCGTTTTAATATTCGAAATATTAATTTATTAGAACGATTAGTCGAATATTTAGCAGATTGTGAAGGAACTTTAGTTTCTGCAAAAAGAATCAGTGATTTTTTAAAGTCACAAAATTTGGATATTTCCCCAAACAGTATTTTAAATTATTTAAATTATTTAACCAGCAGTTTTTTTATTCATAAGGTAAAGCGCCAGGATGTGATCGGACGAAAAATATTCGAGATTAACGAAAAATATTATTTCGAGGATTTAGGTCTTCGTCATAGCTTGATTGGTTATAGACAAACCGATATTAATAAAATTATGGAAAATATGGTTTTTTCCCGATTGAAATTCCTAGGATACAAAGTGACAGTAGGACAATTAGGAGAACAGGAAATAGATTTTATTGCTGAAAAAAATGATCAGAAAGTTTATTTCCAAGTGACATATTTACTTTCTTCCAAAAAAGTGATTGATCGGGAGTTTGGGAATTTACTCAAGATAAAAGATAACTACTCAAAATACGTGATCTCAATGGATGAATACGCCATGGGAGACTTTAAAGGAGTAAAACACCTCAATTTAATTGACTTTCTATTTATTAAAATTTATTGATTATTAATCTGACCCCAGTGGTTTAAGTGGTTTAATTCCCCAACGATTGCGTCGAAACAATATCTGTCAAGTGAAATGAGTAGGGCCAGAATAGTGCTGCATTTGATATTTGATATTTAATATTTTATATTTATGTTATGTACATAGGTCCATTCTATTTTGATACTAAAGAAATTTTTCTTATTTTAGCCGCGATTCTTTTGGCGGTTTCCATGTTTTTCGGTTGGCAGGCTTGGTGGTTTGACCGTCGCGAGCTTCTGACTCTTGCAATTTTGATGCTTTTTACCAAAGGCTTACTTCCCTCAATTCACAACGAAGCATTTTTTATCTTGGCGCTAGTCACCATCTTTTCCTCTTTATATTTGCCTATTTTTCAAGTAATATTATTTTATTTCGTCAGTTTCGTAATGTTTCGGGTTCTTAAAGTAATATGAAAGATGAAGTTTTGGCAAATTTTTACGCAAATCTTGCTTTGGTTTGGTTGGCCGCAGGTTTTGTTGGTCCGATTTTTTCTCCGATTGAAAATAGATTCTTTTTTGTTATACGATTAATATCGTCGTTAATCTTTGCGAGAATGTCATTACAAATTGGATTAAATAAATTAAAATGAAGTTAAACTCTGACTCTTACTATTTTATAGTAGCAATTGTTTTCTTGTTAACAATTTATTTTGGTTTTTTTGACTTTAAAGCTAAAAAGTAACAAGTAACATGGATACAAATACTCTAAACATAATACTAATGATAATAACACTTGTTTTAGCAGTGCCTTTAGTTTATCAATCGTTTTTTAAAAAATAAAATATATTTAGAGAGTTGAAAGTTATTTAAAAATAGTATAGTCTTAGGTTATTGATAAAGAAAATATGAAAAAAATAAAATTTTTTGTTCTAGCGTTACTTCTAGTTCTATTGTTTTCTGCAAGTAAGAGCAATGTTTTTGGTCTTGAGCCTGGGGAGTGTGAATCTTGTATTCTCGATACAGGAACAAATTGTCCACAGGGTCAATATACAACTGTTTGTATGACAACACAAAACCAAGTTAGTAACAAATGTTGTCGTCCTAATGCAAATACTCCTACTCCAACCAGTGAGGTAGGCAATGCAGATGTGAATTTTCGGAACGTCAATGTGAAATGTAACTGTACAACTCAGTTTAGTGCTTGTGGCAATAAGTGGGGTAAGACTAATATTGAATGGAGATCTTGTACTCCTAACATGGCCGGCACAAAAACATGTACAATAGCCACCGGAACGGTGCAAAATCCAACTTTTTGGGAAGTTCAAACCTGTACTAGTAATCCAACTGCAACCCCAGGCGGGCCTACTCCGACCCCAGGCGGGCCGACGCCAACGGTCAATCCTCAATGCGTCTGTGCGGCAGCCGGGACAAGCGCTGGTAGCTGTTCACCACAGTGCGATTTCAATAAGCAGACAGGTATCACAACCTACAACAATCCATTTACGATGAAATGCACAGTGGCCGCAACTTTTTTTCAGACTGCGCCGATTGCCGCCAATAAAAATGACTGGTGCCGCAGACCAGAGAGAACAAAAGGGGATGCAAATGGCGATGACAAAGTGACACTAATGGACTATTTTTATTATGTCTCGGCCAAATTTGGAGGTAAAATCCCATCATCAATCAATCCCGATTTCAACCTTCGCTAGATTCCTCGCTTCGCTCGGAATGACAAAGACGAATTATGAAAAAAGAAGTTTTGAAAATCGGATTGATTTTTATAGTCACTGTTGCCACAGTTGTTTTTGGGTTGTATTCACTTTACGGAGGGGGAGCGTCGCAGTCAACCAAGGCAAGCGGTGAGACGATGGCCTTAAGTTTTAATACGGAAACCGTGACAGCCGCTATAGATACAGATTTTACCACTACTTTAAAAGTCAAGCCTTCAGTCAATGCCGTGCTTCGAGGGTACAAAGTCAAGGTTAATTTCGACAAAACAAAAATAAAATTTAAAACAATAGTCTATAAACTTGGAGTAGTCAGCGCTGGCTTAGGTGACACTAATGCAAAGATGACAGCTATTAATGAACGAGGCTATATAGAAATAATTGGTGAGGATGATACTGCAACCGGAAAAGCAGTGACAGCAACTGATGGCGCTGTGATTGCCACCATCACCTTTACAGCTTTGTCTACTACGGGAAACACTATATCAACACCGGGCTCGCAATTTTTTTCAATCACTGAAAACAAAAGCTTATTTGCCGGGTGGGCCATGACTCCAGGAAATTTAAGCGTTAATGGTGGTGGGCCGACTATGACTCCAGGCGGGCCAACTGTGACAGGTGGTCAAACAGGCGCGGCCAAGCTTAAGTTGAAACTAAAATTTCAGGGAATTGCCGGTAAGCCGGCCGATGCTTTTAATAAATTAAGTGTGAAAGTGAAATTGCTTAACGAGGCAACTGAGGCTGTCACTGACTATAAATCAGCAGATTTTGTAGCTGATGCCGCAGGAATCTGGACGGGCGAAGTTAGTTTTAACGTTAATCCTAGCAGTCGATATGTTGTCTATGCGAAAGGACAATTCCATATTCAGAAAAAAATATGCGATGAAAAACCTGTAGAGACGGCCGCGGGCACATATCGATGTGACAAAGGAAAGATAACCTTAAACACAGGTAATAATAATCTTGATTTTAGTGGAATTATACTACTTGCGGGAGACTTGCCAATCCAAGATGGAAGCGTTACCGCTTATGACACCTCGCTTGTCCGAAATAATTTAGGGAAGACAGATGCTGACGCAGTCAGCAAAGCAGATGTCAATCGCGATGGCAAGGTTGACACTCAGGATTATTCCTTAATAATCGCTGCGTTATCAGTTAGAAATGATGAATAACATGGAAGAAAATATTGAGCCGATGCAAAATAAAAATAGAATTTTTGTTTATCTCTTGGTCTTCTTTTTTGCCGTGTTTATAGGGACAGGTCTTTTCCTTCTTTTGACAAGTAAGTCAAAGACGACCGGTGAAAAAATTAGTACCGTAAAAATTAATGAAAACAAAAATGAAGACGTCGATTTCCCAGTTGAAGAGCCAAATCAAGTAGATGATGCTTCATTTACTAATAGACAAGAAAATCTTGTCATGCCGTCCGTTGCTCCATCAAATGGAAGCTTGACGCTTGAGACTGATTTGCCAGGAAACCAAATGAATATTGGGGACATGGTTGAGCTAAAGCTGGTTGCCGATTCGGCAGATAAAAACATCGTCGGATATGACGTAGTTATGTACTATGATTCACTGGCCTTCGATTTTGACAGGGCCCTTTCTTCTTTGCCGGATTACAATATATTCACTTACAAAAAAGGTCATTTTTTCACGATTACAGGTCTTAAAAATTTACAAAGCGCCCCATCACCGATGGTTAAGGCTACAGTTGCCACTTTTACATTTACGGCAACTAAAGCCGGTAAATTCGAGTTTTCATTAAGAGCATCAAATGACAAAGATAAGACAGATTTAATCACTGATAATACGGAAGTACTAGTTCCAGCTTTGAATCAGGTGATGGTTGATGTTAAATAATAGAAGAAGGGGGTGGATGCGGGTTAAGATGTTTGAAGGTAGAGGCTTGATATAAAATCTATCTTCCTACTTCAACTTTCTTAACTCGCTTCTAAATCCAACTTCCAGTTTTATAAAATGAATATTCTAAAAAAACTATTTTCCTTAATAATTTTTTTTTCAGTAGTGGCTCCTTTTGTATTGGGCGTTCAGGCGGCTTCATTGAAGTTTGACAAATCGACGGCGACGGCCGTAAACGGGGCCACTTTTCAAATTTCAGTGACTGTAGATCCGGGTAGTGATTCTCTTAACTCAACCGATGCCTATGTAACTTATGATTCAACACTTCTTAAAGCAACGGCAGTTACGGCCGGTGCACTTTTCCCAACTGTCTCAAACGATATATCAACAAGTGGTAAGGTCTATATAGCCGGTATGGTCAATGACCCAGCTTCGTCTGTTTCAACAGCCGGGACTTTGGCCACAATCACATTTCAAGGGCTTAAAGATGGGACCGGGTCACTCGCCTTTGACTGTGCAACATCAAAGATAATCAAAAATGATATCAATGCGACCAATGTCATCACCTGTTCTTCAAATGGGACAGCGGCTATCACGATCGGGGGAGGCGGAGGATCAGCTCCAGCTCCTCCGGCGCAGTTGCCTGAGTCCGGTATTTTTGACAATCTTATTAAATTTGCAGTACCAGGGGTAATCCTGTTATTATTAGGAGGAGCATTAAGATTTGTTCTTTAAAATTTTCATTTTGAATTTCTCATTTTTCATTGATTTTTCAGTTTGAAAACTAATTCATTGAAAAATTTAATTTCATTGAAAATTTCAAATTGAAAATCGAAAATTATAATAATATGAAGAATCCTGTAGTTACAAAAATTCTCGCAATCGTGGTCGGCATAGTCATTTTTATTGGAATATTAGTAATTGGATTTCAATTAGTGGGCACTCGGGCGGCCGATGTTGAGCCTCGTGATGTTGTTGTCTCCAATATTGAAAAAAATTCAGTCAAAATCTCTTGGGCTACGGGAGTCGATACTCAGGCAGTTTTAGAGTACGGGACGACGCCAACGACACTCAATTTCTTTGCACCTGAAGCTACTAAGGGCAAGGCTCATACTTTAGACCTAACTCTTCTTTCCCCAAATACAACCTATTACTTTGACATAAGGATAGGTGTTCTGCATCACCTACGCCTGTTCAATCATTAAGTATCCCTGACGGTAATGAAGGATGTAGTTATACGGACTGTGCAGTAATCAAAACTAAGCTTGGTAGCGGCTGCTCAACTCAAGATTACTTCCTATGCCTGAGAAAATTGACACCAACTCCGTAAATAAGTCCTTAAAGTCGAAAGTCTATAAGGTCTTTAAAGTTATGTAAATATGTTAATGATGTGTTGACTTTAAAGACTTTATGAACTTTACAAACTTTATAGACTCACATTATTCCCCCGCTTGGGACTAGCAGATTGTAAAAGAAGTTGACGGCTGGCCTTAGGATTCCATCAAGCATCGATACTTTTCCAAATGGAATAATCATTAGTATTAAAAAAATCATTCCATATCTTTTAAGTGAGTACCATTCTCGGGCTTTTTCCTCCGGTAAAAATCCTCCGACTATTTTAAATCCGTCTAAGGGGTCAATTGGCAAAAGATTAAAAATTCCCAAAACCAAATTCATATGTATCATTGGGAGAAATAAAAACATACCTATAGTAGCTAAAACATTTAGTTTAACTAATATGAACAGTTTAAGTAGAAGAGAGAGTAGCAAGGCCAAAACAAAATTAGATATAGGGCCAGCGATTGAGATCCAAGCTGCGTCCCGTCGGGGGTTTTTAAGGTTGTAAGGATCAAACTCAACTGGCTTACCCCAACCGAAGCCAAAAAGGAGTAAAAACAACATACCAAACTTATCAATATGAACTCGGGGGTCAAGCTTTAGCCGCCCCTGAAGCCTCGGGGTCGGGTCGCCTAAGAAGTCAGAGGCCGCTGCATGTGAAAATTCATGGACGGTGATTGCCACAAGTAAAGAAATAAGGTAGATTACGAAGAGAGGAGGATTTGTAAATAAATAACTGAGCATAAAGTTCTAATTTCTAATTAACCTAATTAATCTAAAGAAGTTCCAAGTCCCAATTAGTCATTGGGTATTGTTTAGGTAAATTAGAATAATTAGATCAATTAGAATAATTAATAATTGTTTTTTCTGCAGACATATGTTATCATAAATAATTCGAAATTGAAAGATTAGGCTCAAATATTTATGGAAAACTCATGTTATCACTGTGGTAAGACAGTCCTTTATGGTCGTACTCATACTCATCATCGAGGAGTCGCTGGAGGACGGTGGAAAAAGCGCGCACCCAAAAAGCAAAAAATCTTTCGGTCTAATTTTGTCCGCCTAAGCATCATTGAAAATGGTCTGAAGAAGAGAATCAAGATGTGTGCCAAGTGCTTAAAGAGAGTACGAAAAGACATGAAAGACGGTAAAAAACCATTTGTAGTCTTGGCAGCAGTCAAAAAAGAAATGAACGCTAAAAATAAAGCCAGCAAAGTTGCTGAAGAAGCGAAAACATAATAACTTAATGAAAACTGAAAATTGAAAACTGAAAACTAGATTTCAATAGCTTTAAGCTCTCCATCTTTTTCCTTGTAAAGTGGTCCATTTTGCTCGACACTTCTTTGGGTAAAGACGACTCCTTGCAGGTGATCCATTTCATGCTGAATAATCGTCGCTTCAAAGCCTTGGAACCATCTCCTCACGACCTCCGAGGTCGTGGAGGCGAGATCTTGATACTCAAGGAGGATTTTTGGCGCTCGTTTAACCGGTCCCCAGATACGGGGGATTGAAAGGCAGCCTTCTAGCTTTACCGGATCCCTTTTTTGTTTTTTCAATTTTATTGTTTTAGTTTTGGAATTTGTTTTTGGTTTCTGGTTACTGGGCTCGAGTTTGATTATTTTTGGATTAATAAATATCTGCGTATTGGCAGTTGGTGATTTTTTAATAATAAACAATGATAAATCAACTCCGACTTGATTGGCGGCCAGTCCCACTCCCTGCGGGTCGGTCTGAGCAGCCAGAGTCTCTCCCATCTCAAAGATGAGTTTCTTTATCTTTTCATCAATTACGTTTATCGGTTTGGTGGGCGTTGATAAGACTTTATCTGGCACCGTTATGATTTTGAGCATAAGATATTATACAATAAGAGTTGAAAGTGATAACTTATGAAATTAACACTCTGTATTGCCACATTTAATGAAGAAAATAACATCCACTACCCACTAGATTCGGCTTATGACCTAGTTGATGAGGTAGTAATCGTTGACGGAGGATCGAGTGATAAGACCGTTGAAATTGCCAAGTCTTATGGTAAAAAGGTAAGAATTATCACGTCTGACAATCCGATCATGTTTCACAAGAACAAGCAGAAAGCCATCGAAGCGGCAAAGGGGGAGTGGATTTTGCAGCTTGATGCGGATGAAGAGCTGACCGATGAATTAAAAAAGGAAGTTCGATCTATTGTCATCTCGAATGGAATGAGAGATCTAGCGACTCCCGCCTTTGGCGGGATAAACTCCGGGAGCGTAAAGAAGCAAAAGAACGCTTCGCTAGATTTCTCACCTTCGGCTCGAAATGACAAAGTAGCAGCGTATTGGTTGCCGAGGAAGAACTGGTTTTTATCAAGGTTTCTTATGAAAGGGGGGCAGTATCCTGACTATACAATTCGACTTTATCGTAATGGGTATGCAAAGTTTCCGTGTAAAGACGTTCATGAAAATGTTGAGATAAAAGGCGAGATAGGTTATTTGAAAAATCCACTCTTACATTATGCCGATCCGGATTTCTCACATTATCTTATGCGCTGGGATCGGTACACAACCGCAGAAGTTGAGAGAATGCCAAAAGAAACGAAACTTAATTTTTTTAACTATATTTTTTGGAAACCAAAGATTACTTTTTTGATGATGTATTTCCGTCACAAGGGCTTTATGGACGGCTTCCCGGGGTTTGTCTTCGCCCTATTTTCTTCAATTAGATTTTGGGTGATTTATGTAAAGTGGGCGACTAGGAACCAATCTTAAATTCCACCACATCTCCGTCTTTCATTTCATAATCTTTCCCCGTTATTTGTACTAATCCCAGTTCGCGGGCTTTTACCCAACCTCCGCATTTAACAAAATCTTCATATTTAGCAATATCGGCCTTGATAAACTTTTTCTCAAAATCAGTATGAATGGTTCCGGCCGCCTGTGGGGCGAGCCAGCCGTTTTTGATCGTCCAAGCACGGGCCTCAATAGTGCCAGCCGTTAAGAAAGAAATTAATCCAAGAGTCTTATAAGCTTTCTTTATCAAACGGTTTAATCCCGACTCAATTAGTCCAAACTGTTTAAGATACTCGATTTGTTCTTCTCCGCTAAATTCAAC
>LBQC01000041.1 GCA_000990565.1 Candidatus Roizmanbacteria bacterium GW2011_GWA2_35_19
TTTTAAAGCCAGTTTAGCATTGCTAATTGCTGATTCGATTGATTTATAAAGAACAGAGGTCGCTTTTTGTTTTCCATAATACAAAAATCTCAATGATTCAACAGGTGACATTTTTTTAACAGCCTTCAAATAAAACCGTAGTTTTTTTGGTGTAATTTTCAAGTTTTTTAAATATGTAGTTGATTTCATGTTTATTTCCTTCTTTTAACTAAAAATTTATTACTCCATTTGTCTTTATTACGAGTCCTTGTCCCTCTTGCGGACTTTCCCCAAGGTGTCTTTGGATGCATACCCTCACCAGACTTCCCTTCTCCGCCTCCGTGAGGATGACTTCTTGGATTTTGGGCTGTCCCTCGCACTGTTGGCCTAATCCCCATTAATATTTTTCGTCCAGCAGAGCCAATTATCTCATCTTTAAATTCACTGTTCCCGACTTTTCCAATTGTGGCAAAGCAATCTGGAAAAAATTTTCTTACTTCCCCTGATTGTAGTTTGAGATGTATATAGTCATCTTCCTTGGCGATAACAACCGCAGATGTTCCAGCTCCACGAGCAATCTGCCCACCATGTTTAGGATACATCTCAACATTATGAACCGAGACGCCTATCGGAATATTCTTTAAAGGCATAGCATTGCCAGTATTAATATCGGCCGATTCTGAAGCGATTATCTTATCTCCAACTTTTAATCCCTCAGGATGAATAATATAGCTTAATTCATTATCTTCGTATTTTATTAAAGCAATGTGAGCATTTCGTCCCGGATCTTTTTCAACTCTAATTACCTCGCCTTTAATATCTCTTTTATCTCTTTTAAAATCAACCATTCGATAATATCTTTTTTGCCTGCCACCTTGGTGCCTCACCGATATTGTACCTGAAGAATCTCGACCAGAATGTTTTTTTAAAATTACAGTCAGCTTCTTTATTGGTTTTGCGTTTTTTGTTAAAAAATTATTTTTCATATTATGCTTGTGGGAATAAATCAATTTTACCCGTACTAACTTTCACATAAGCTATTTTCTGATTTGGTAGTTGCTTCATCTTCATTGATCTACCAACTCTTTTTACTTTTCCGATTCTATTCATTGTCCTAACACTTGAGATTTTAACTGCATATATTTTTTCTAGGACTTGTTTTATTTTATTTTTATCGGATCTGGGATTCACATAAAACATATAGACTTTATTTTTAGCTAGTAGGGTTGCCTTTTCTGTCAGTACTGGTGATAAAACAACTTCGTTAATTTTCATGATTTAAAAAATGTTTTTCTAAAGTTTTAATCGCGGTTTCAAAAAAAATAATTTTTTCTGCTTTTAAAACTTCATATGTATTTAAAGATGATGATGGTAATATTGATATTTTCTCTATGTTGCGACTTGCAAGAACAAAATTATTTTTAATCATACTCGGTAAAACAAAAATTATCTTTTTTCCAGTCAGATTCAATATTTTCAAAAATTGGCTGACATTCTTTGTTTTTAGTTTGTTTTTTGAATCGACTTCTTCAAGACATATAATGTCTTTTTTAAACGCCTTATTAGTTAAAGCACCTAAAAATGACAATCTTCTTTGATTTTTACTGAATGATAAAGAGTAATCCCTAGGCTTTGGCCCTCCAACTACTCCTCCACCGACAAATATTGGAGCTTTTAAGCTTCCATGACGCGCTTTTCCAGTTCCCTTTTGTCTGTATATCTTTCTGGTTGAGCCTACTACTTCTGAGCGTGTTTTTGAACTTGCGGTCCCTGCTCTCTGATTAGCTAAGTAGACTCTTACCGCCTGAGCTAAAAGCGACGGGCTTACCTTCACATCAAATATATTTTTATTAAGTTCAATTGTCTTTTTTTCTTTACCATCAATGTTAAATACCGCGACTGAAAGGACGGTATTTTTTTTCACTGCTGTTTTTTTTTCTTCTTTTACCATACTTAAATATTTAATTTCTTATTTCCAATAATCCTGTTTTATATCCAGGCACTAATCCCTTAATTAAAAGTCCATCTTCCTTAACTTCAATTATCATTAGGTTCTTCACTGTAACCCGGTCTTGCCCCATTCTTCCGGCCATTCTTTTTCCTTTAAAAACTCGTCCAGGAGTTGTCGTCATACCGATTGAGCCAGGAGCACGCTCACCACGTGACTGACCATGGGTTCGGGGTCCACCTTTAAAGTGATGTCTTTTAACAACTCCCTGATAACCTTTTCCTTTTGAAGTTCCAGTCACTGTGACTAAATCGCCTTTTTTAAAAAGCATTGTCGGCTTGATTTCGTCACCAATAAAAATCTTGACTCCTTCGATATCTAAACCTCTTTTGCCATTTTCTTCGATAACCTTAACTTTTTCTCCATACTTTTCTAATCTGATTTCCCTTAAAAAACGAAGCGGGGTCTTAATCCCCGCCTTGTTTATTTCGCCTCGTACTGGCTTTTGAATCTTATTAGCTTTTCCCATTCCGAGTTTTATTGAAAAGTATTTATGCTCGGCGGGCACCATGAGGCTTATAAAATAACATGGTGATGTTTTAATAAAAGTAGTCGGGACACGCTCTCCCTTATCATTAAAAATTTGAGACTGTAGTGATTTTTGTCCTAATGTAAAACCTGACATATGGCAAAAAAAATAGCCCCAGATTGGGGCTAAAATCCAATCCGGAAAATTTTAAAATCCGATGTGCATCAGTGAATCAATTGTTTGATTTGTCGGATTAACGATATCAATCAACCTCTTGTGAATTTTCATGCCGAAATGCTCTCGCGCGTCTTTATCAATAAACGGAGACTTATTTACCACATAAACTTCAATTCTTGTTGGAAGTGGAATCGGGCCAATAATTGAAGCGCCCGTCCTGATTGCCGTGTCGACAATTTTTTGACAAGTTTCATCGATCAATCGATGATCATACGACTTCAACCTAATTCTAATTCTTCCTTTCGGCATAATATAAAGGTGCTAATAAACTTACCTAATTACTTGAAACCTAAAAATTTATTTAATTATCTTTGTTACTACTCCAGCTCCGACAGTGTGACCACCTTCTCTAACCGCAAACTTTAATCCTTCTTCCATGGCGACTGGGTAAATAAGTTTTCCTGTGACTTTAACATTGTCTCCAGGCATAACCATCTCAACTCCAGCTGGAAGAGTGACTTCTCCCGTGATGTCGGTTGTTTTTATATAAAACTGTGGTCGGTATCCCTTAAAGAAAGGAGTGTGTCGTCCTCCCTCTTCTTTAGTAAGAATATAAATTTCAGCCTCAAATTCTGTGTGAGGAGTAATTGAGCCTGGTTTTGCAATAACTTGACCTCTCATGACGTCGTCTTTTTCAATTCCTCTTATAAGAAGTCCTACATTGTCACCAGCGCGGGCCTCATCAAGAGTTTTCTTAAACATCTCAACACCAGTAACGACTGTCTTTTTAGTATCCTTAATTCCAACAATTTCTACTGGCTCTGGAAAATATTCATCGACCGTTTTCATTAGTTCTTCAATTTTCTTAATAGCTTCAGGATCGTCCTGCAATGCCTTAAGAGCTGAGCCTCTGATAACTGGAATTTTATCCCCTGGAAACTTATACTTAGTTAAGAGGTCTCTTACTTCCATCTCTACTAAGTCTAAAATTTCCTTATCAGCAACCATATCAACTTTATTCAAGAAAACAATTATTCCCGGTACGTTAACCTGTTTTGCTAATAAGATATGCTCTCTTGTTTGAGGCATTGGACCGTCTGGAGCTGATACAACCAAAATTGCACCGTCCATTTGAGCGGCACCTGTGATCATGTTTTTAATATAATCTGCATGCCCTGGAGCATCTATGTGAGCATAATGCCTTTTATCAGTCTCATATTCAGAATGATGAAGATTGATAGTGACTCCTCGTGCTCTTTCCTCAGGCGCTTTATCTATATCTTCATATTTTAAAAATTTAGCTTGACCTTTTTTTGATAAAACGTAGTGAATTGCAGAAGTTAAAGTTGTCTTTCCGTGATCTACGTGTCCAATTGTACCAATATTCAAATGAGGTTTATTCCTCTGAAATGTTCCGTCTGCCATATGTTTATAAATTTATATAATTGATAATAACAAACAAAAGAAAGCCTAAAATAAATAAGGCTTTTAACTTTTTATTTGTTTTCATGATAAAGGTAATCATGCCAAAAGTCAAGGGCAAAAAAACATTTTTTTAGAAGTTTTTTTGCCCGCAGACCCCGTAGACTCGCTCCTCGGAGGCGAGGATGTAAACCTCGCGACGAGGTAAGAGTTCTTCGGGGTCAAGTATAAAAGCTTGAATTTTTACAATAATGTTATATATACACTACAATGATTTAAAACATTGTAGTGGTGGCTTTTACTTCTCTACCAGCTAAATTAATTTCTGCTAGAATAAACTCATGTTAAACGAAGAGCAGAAAAAAGCAGTCGAATACAATAAAGGGCCATTATTAATCATCGCTGGCGCCGGAACTGGAAAAACTACTGTCATTGTAGACAAAATAAAGTACCTCATCAAAAAAAACTTAGCTTTACCCGAGGAAATATTAGCACTCACTTTTACAGAAAAAGCGGCCGCCGAAATGGAAGAGCGGGTCGATCGCGAGATGCCCTACGGGTACTTTCAGATGTGGATCTCTACATTCCATAGTTTCGCGGATCAGATTTTGAAAGAAGAAGCTTCACACATTGGAATTTCTCCAGCCTACCAACTAATGACGGAGGCTGAAACAATTTTATTTTTACAAAAAAACTTATTTTTATTTAATTTAAAATATTTTTCCCCCCTCGGAAACCCTAATAAATTTTTAGGCGATCTCTTAAATCACTTTTCCCGCCTCCGCGACGAAAATATTTCACCCGTAGATTACTTAAAATGGATAAAAAATATTAATTTTGGCAAGAAAGGAGACGAGCAGTCGACGAACGAAGCCAAAATGGAAATAGAAAAATATCAAGAATTGGCAAGCGCGTATAAAACATATCAAGAACTGAAAATAAAAGAAAACCTTTTTGATTTTTCCGATTTGATATTTTATTTGACAGAATTATTCGCCAAAAGAAAAAATGTTTTGAAAAAATATCAGAATAAATTCAAATATATTCTCATTGATGAATTCCAGGATACCAATATTGCCCAATATGATTTGATCAAATATCTCGCTCCTCCCGAGTCTAATCCATGTCTTACAGTTGTTGGCGACGATTCACAGGCAATCTATAAATTTCGCGGTGCCTCGGTCTCAAATATCTTGAATTTCATGAAGGATTATAAAAAAGCGAAGCAAATCACATTACTAAAAAACTATCGCTCATCCCAAAGAATCCTTGATGCGGCATACCGTCTAATTAAAAATAATGATCCTGACACTCTGGAAGCAAAGCTTGGAATTTCCAAAGAACTCATATCAGTAAAAAGCAAACAAGTAAAAAATCGTGACTATCGGCCGGAGTTTTATCTTGCTTCAACGCCTGAGGAGGAAGCTGATTATGTAGCTTCAGAAATATTAAGACTCAAAAAAGATTACTTGTTTTCCGATTTTGCCATCCTTACCCGAGCTAATAATCACAGTAATGCTTTTATAAGAGCTCTTGCCCGCAACGGAATCCCCTATCAATTTTTGGGTCCCGGAATGTTACTCAAGCAACCTGAAGTTAAAGACCTTTTAGCATATCTATATGTAATGAATAATATAGAAGACTCGGTTTCGCTCTATCGAATCCTTAATATGGATCTTTTTCAAATCGATGTCGTTGATATTACTTTGCTGATGGCTTTTTCTAAAAAAACCAATCTCTCACTATTTCAAGCTATCAATATCTATTTAAGTTTCTTTGAAAAATCACCACTTGAGAAAAGCTATGAAGTCTATAGAAAATATCTACCTCTCATCAAAGCCGAGACAAGAGAAAAGATAAAGTTTTTGTTTAATATGATCAAAAAACATTTGGAAAAAGTAAAAAAAGACTCTGCCGGCCAGATACTTTTTTATTTCTTGGAAGATACAAAGTATTTAAGTAAATTAGTTAACTATAAAACTGAAGGTGAAGAAAAAATTGCTCTTAATGTCTCTAAATTTTTCAATAAACTAAAAAGCTTTGAGAACTCCCATGAAGACGCATCGGTTTCATCAGTTGTTGACTACTTGACAATGAGCATTGAATTAGGTGAGTCGCCGACTGTCGGAAAATCTGATGCTTCAGAAATCAATGCGGTGAACATCATCACTGCTCATTCAGCAAAAGGTCTAGAATTTAAGGTTGTCTTCCTTGTCAATCTCACAAAAGGTCGTTTTCCAACCAACACAAAAAAAGAGAATATTACAATACCAGACGAGTTAATAAAAGAAATATTGCCAATAGGCGACTACCATCTTGAAGAAGAAAGAAGACTTTTTTATGTAGGCTTGACCCGGGCTATGGATCGTATTTACTTAACGGCTTCCAAATTCTATGGAGAAGGAAAAAGAGAACAAAAAATTTCTCCTTTCGTAAGTGAATCACTTCTTAAAAACGAACTAGAAAAAATTCTTAAAATTAATCATGAAAAAAAGGAGCAATTATCGATCTTTGATTTTAGAAAACCTAAAGAATCAATTGCGAAAAATAATTATATACTTCGAAATTTTTCATTTACGCAGCTTGAAACCTACGAAAAATGCCCTCTTCAATATAAGTACCAATTTGTCCTTAAAGTGCCTACCTCACCATCTGCTTCGCTTTCATTTGGCGACACTATCCACCGGACACTTCAAGCGTATTATCAAGAATTTATTAATGATAATAATATAGGGCTTGACCGATTGCTTTCAATCTTTGCATCCGCTTGGTCTCCGCTTGGTTATGCATCTAAAACTCACGAAAATAGAATGAGGGCTGAGGGGGAAAAACTTCTTAAGGAATTTATGGTTAAATTTCATAATAAAAATGTCAATATTTTAGGACTGGAAAAACTTTTTAAGATTAAGATTGGAGAAGATATATTCATAACCGGAAAAATAGACCGAGTTGATAAAATAAAAAACGAAGGAATTGAAATAATAGACTATAAAACGGGTCGACAACCAAATGAAAATGACTTAAAAAAAAGTTTGCAGCTTTCAATTTATGCATTAGCTGCAACAAATCCAGGTCTATATAATAAAAAACTTTCGCAAGTTAATCTCACTTTCTACTATTTACAGACGCCTGACAAAATATCATTCACAAAAACTGAAGACGATATAGAAAATACAAAAGAAAAGATTTTTAATACCGTAAAGAATATCCGAGAAAATGACTTTTCTCCACGGGTTGGGCCATGGTGCGACTTTTGTGCTTTCAAAATGATCTGCGAAGCCTGGCAATAAGGCTGTATAATAGGAAGTTATGAGTGATGTGATCATTAGATCTAAGCCGTTTATTAGAGTCCTTGAAATTTTGGTGCCATTATTATCATGGACTTTGATTACGTTTCCTCTTTGGTTTTCGCCATTCCATCCAGCCTTGGTCGCTTATTTTATAATATTCTTTGACTTATACTTTTTTTATAAATCAGCCAGCACTGCTTATAATGCAGTTTTATCGTACAAAGAAATTTTATTTCACAATTTAATTAACTACCGAAAAAAAGTAATTGCTAACAAAAAATCTAGTGAAATAAATCACTTTGTGATAATCCCAAATTTCAAGGAGCCACTTCATAAAATCGATTCAACCATTCAGGCGATTACAAAATCTGACTATCCATTCGGCAAAATATATTTGGTTCTCGCTTTTGAAAAGAGAGAAGAACAAGTCGAAGAAAAGGCAAAGGTACTTGAAGATAAGTATAAAAAGTTTTTCAAAAAAATAATTACCGTTTACCATGTTTTGACCGATAATGAGGAAGCTGGTAAAGCCAGTAATCAAACATATGCCTGTAAAGAAGTTACGTCTTTCGTACAAAAAAATAAATTAAATTCTAAAAAAGTAATCATCACAATCTGCGACGCTGACAGCTTATTGCCTAAAAATTATTTTTCTTATTTAACTTTTGAGTTTTTCCGAGATACGGGTCGACTTTATCACTTTTATTGGGCACCTGTTCTTTTATACAATAACTTTTGGCAATTGCCTTTATTTGTAAGAATGCAGGCTACTCTGTCTTCTATTTTAAGACTAGCTTTCCTGTCTCAAAAAGAAAATCTTATCCAAGTTTCGACCTACTCAACTAATCTTTGGCTACTCCAAGAGCTTAACTATTGGGATGTTGATATAATCCCTGAGGATTGGCATATTTATTTTCAGGCTTTTTTTACATACGGAAGTAAAGTTAGGACGATTCCCCTATTTACTATCGTAAACGGAGACGCTGTCTATTCTGGAGGCGTAATCAAAACAATGGTTAACCGTTACGAGCAAGAAAAGCGCTGGGCTTGGGGGGTGTCTGATGTCGGATATGTCTTAAAAAGATTTTTTACTTCGCCGCACATTCCTCCTATAGTTAAACTCAAAAAAATCTTTTTTATTGCCGAAACTCACCTCCTTTGGCCTGTATCTTTCTTTATCCTAACTATTTCGGCCTCGATTCCTCCGCTTATTAATCCGATATTTAAAAAAACCGTCCTTGGATTTTTACTTCCGAAGCTCTCTGCGCTTATTCTTACATTGTCCTCGGCAATGTTGATTCTTTATGTCTACCTTGATATCCAGATTAGGAAAAAGGTCAACATGAAAACTCCAATTAAATATTTGCCTATCTTAATAATTCAGTGGTATTTATTACCTATTGTCTCCTTCTTTTTCTCTTCCCTTCCTGCCCTTGACGCTCACACTAGAATATTGCTTGGAAAAAAGTTAAAATATAAAGTGACAGAAAAAGTCTAGAGGTATATAAAGTTAATTATTTTATTGACTTTATAGACTTTACGGACTTTATGAACTTTATAGACTAATTATGTTTAATTGGCTTTTCACCAAAACCCCTCTTATCTTTCTAGTCCAGTCTTTTTGGCGTGATGAAGCTTTTTCCTATCTAATGGCTAAAAAGAGTCTGCTTGATATTATGATAAGTACCGCTCATGATTTTAGTCCTCCATTTTATTATTTTGTCCTTCATTTTTGGATTTCTATTTTCGGAAAAAGTGAAATTGCATTACGGAGTTTATCGCTCATTTTTTACTGGGCGACACTTTATGTGGCTTTTCTTTTTTTAAACGATGTCTTCAAAATGACTCTTAAAAAATCTTTCCTTTATTTGCTCCTTTTTGTTATTAACCCTTTGTTGGTTTATTATGCATTTGAGGTAAGGATGTACTCCATGTTTGCCTTCTTTAGCATCTTATCATTCTATGCACTCTACAAAAAGAACTCTACTCTATATCTGATTTCTTCTATCCTCGGAGTTTATACTCACTATTTCATGCTTCTTGTGGTCTTAGGTCAATATGTATTCTTCAGATATAAACAAAAACTCGTCTTTATATCTTTTATCCCATGGATGGTATTTGTTTTATTTAATAGAAGCCTAGGCGTTCAGCCATTCTGGATTAATAAATTCAAATTTACCCATATATTTACATTTATTGGTAATCTCTATTCCGGTTACGAATATGGCTCCAAGCTAGTAGACAAAATTATGACTCCACTGTCTGTTTTGTTGTGGATAATAATTATCTTTGCTTGTTTAAAAAGATCAAAAAACCATCCCGCCCAGCAAAAGCTTTTTAAGCTTATTGCTGTTTGGGGTCTAGTTTTACCATTTTTTGTTGTAATAGTTTCTTATCTTAAGCCAATTTTTCTGCCAAGATATCTTATCTTTGCTGTATCTGGTCTCATTTTTCTTCTAATCTTTTCCTTTGAAAGAATGTCCGGGTTTTTCAAAATATTTTCATTGAGCCTGTTAGTTATTATGTCGTTAAGTTTTATGAAGGTCGAGGTACTCGTAAGGAGAAAGGCTAACTTCAGAAAGCCAATTAGAGAAATAAAAAACCTTAT
>LBQC01000042.1 GCA_000990565.1 Candidatus Roizmanbacteria bacterium GW2011_GWA2_35_19
ATTGTTAATGTGCGGTGGACCTATGGGGAGTTGAACCCCAAACCTTCGGAATGCAAATCCGACGCTCTGGCCAATTGAGCTATAGGCCCTACCTTAAAAACTACGAGCCCATT
The DNA here is from genome assembly GCA_000990565.1 of Candidatus Roizmanbacteria bacterium GW2011_GWA2_35_19. Taxonomy (GTDB): domain Bacteria; phylum Patescibacteriota; class Microgenomatia; order UBA1406; family GWC2-37-13; genus GWC2-37-13. The sequence continues at coordinate 114 of LBQC01000042.1, forward strand.
TTGTCAAAATTAAAAATCAAAACTCAAAAATCAAAAAAGCCCAGCAAAAATTCTTCAACATTTGATCTTCGATATTTGGTTTTTCTAATGAAGGCTGTTCGGAGTGCAAGTTGTGCATCCAATAATGCCTTTATGAAAGGTTTAATTTCATTGGTAACTGAAATAATAGCAAACTTTTTTTAGCTTGTCAACGGATAAAATATATGCCATTGACAGAACATAAAATATTCTTTATATTTTTAGTCACATGGTAAATAAAAAGTCCATTGTTTGGTTTGAGGAAGTTGGGAAAGAAGATGTCGGACTCGTAGGAGGTAAGGGTGCTAATTTAGGGGAAATGACTAATGCAAAATTGCCAGTTCCTTATGGATTTGTGGTAACCTCAAACGCATATTTCTACTTTATAGAAAAGAATAACCTTGCAAAACACATTAAAGATTATTTAAAAAACTTGAATTCGGAAAATCCCTCAGAATTAAAGGCGGCATCTTCCAATGTTCAGAAACTTATTCTTGCGGCTACAATTCCCCACGATCTATCTAAAAAAATAATCACCTTCTATGATGAATTATTAATAAAAGAGAATACATACTTCGGTAAAAGGGCTGGGTTTTTTTCAAAAAGTATAAAAAAAATCTCTAGTCTATATAACCCACCGCTAGTTGCCGTTAGATCAAGCGCAACTGCGGAAGACTTGCCCGGCGCTTCATTTGCAGGCCAACAGGAGACGTACTTAAATGTAAAAGGTGAGGCTCACCTCTTGCAAAAAATTAAAGAATGCTATGCTTCTCTTTTTACCGAAAGAGCCATATATTATCGTCAACAGCAAAAATTTGATCACTTTAAAGTCGGTCTCGCCGCTGTCGTTCAAAGGATGGTCGAATCGGATAGGTCGGGAGTTGCATTTTCAGTCGATCCAATTTCAAAAGACAAAAACAAAATAGTAATTGAGGCAATTTTTGGACTTGGCGAATATATAGTTCAGGGAAAAGTAACCCCTGATCATTATGAAGTTGACAAAAGGTCTTTGGTTTTAACTAAGAAAGAAATTAAATACCAAAATGTTAAATTTGTTAAATCACATATTGAAAATAAAGAGGTTAGATTAGGTCCTTCTGAAGGTAAAAAACAGAAATTGACGGAAGAAGAAATAATTAAGCTCTCATTTCTTATAAAGGATATCGAGAATCATTATTTCTTTCCTCAGGATATTGAATGGGCGATTGAAAATAGAAAAATATTTATAACTCAATCAAGACCAATAACTACGTTAAGTCAAAAGTCAAAAGTCGAAGGTCAAAAGTCAATGGAGACGCCGATTTTGGTAGGCGCTCCGGCTTCCCCAGGTGTAGTTACAGGGCCTGTAAAAATTATAATGACGCCGAAGGAAATATCCAAAGTTGTGACGGGAGACATTTTGGTTGCTCCCCAAACTAATCCTGACTATGTCCCTGCTATGAAAAAGGCGGCCGCTATAGTCACCGAAAAAGGCGGTCGCACTTCTCACGCCGCGATAGTTTCCCGAGAGCTTGGAATACCCGCTGTAGTTGGAGCCGAGGGGGCAACCCGCATTCTAAAAGAAGGATCGGTAATTACAGTAAATGGACAAATGGGTGAAATTTTTAAAGGAAAAATTATCCAAGAACCACAAAATAATAAATCCAAAGTTCCATCTAAAAAACTTAAAACCGTAACGAAAATTTATGTAAATATGGCTCAGCCAGATCAGGCAAAAAAAGTAGCATCCATGGATGCTGACGGTGTTGGATTACTTCGAGCTGAGTTTATAATTGCTGACATTGGAGTACATCCAAAGGAATTTATTAAAAACCACAAAGAAAATATTTTTATAAACAGACTTTCAAATGAACTTATGAAATTTGTAGTCCCCTTCAATCCCCGACCGGTTATTTATCGGGCGACTGACTTCAAGACGAATGAATACCGCAATCTTAAGGGCGGTAAGCTTTATGAGCCACATGAGGAAAACCCAATGCTTGGATACCGTGGTGCATATAGATATATTACCAATCCCGATGTGTTTTATATGGAGTTGGCTGCAGTCAAGAAAATTTGGGATAAAGGGTATCGCAATCTGCATTTAATGATTCCTTTTGTACGCGTGCCTTGGGAGCTGATCAAAATTAAAGAAATGGTTGAAAAGTCTGGTCTTCTTGCTTATCCTGAATTCAAACTCTGGATTATGGTCGAAGTGCCATCAGCAGCATTGAACCTCGAAGAGTTTTTGAGGCTTGGAGTCCAGGGAGTGTCAATTGGAACTAACGACTTAACAATGATGCTTCTTGGAGTTGATCGTGATTCGGAGGAAGTCGCTCCAATTTATGATGAAAGAACACCGGTTGTGACTCGCACACTTGAATATATTGTAAAAACCTGTCAGAAATACGGAGTCACCTGCTCTATCTGCGGACAAGCGCCTTCAGACTACGAGGAAATAGCTGAGATGTTAGTTCGGGCCGGAATAAGCAGTCTTTCCGTCAACGCCGATGTTATCGATCGTACGCGTCAACTTGTCTTCAAGCTTGAAAAATCCCTCTATTTAAAAAAATGACTTTATTTGCACAAGTCATCTCGAACGGAGTGAGAGATCTAGTCCCGACGTTAGGTCGGGACGTAACGCTTCGCTAGATCCCGCAAAATGCGGGATGACAAATAACCCAAAAATTTGTATATACTGTTTTTATGAGCAAGATTCAAAAAATTATGAGCCGTGAGGTATTGGCCGAAGGCGGAATTCCTGTCATTCAGGCCAAGTTGAAACTTGATAATAATCTTGAAGTTGAGGTAACGATCCCGTCGAATGACCATAGAACCAACTACCAAAAAGTTGAATTTTATGATAATGATCAATCGCGATATCACGGCAAAGGAGTTCTTCGACCAGTTAGCTTCATTAATGATTTAATTGGACCAAAATTAGTCGGAGTTTCACCCCAAAAACAAAAAGAGATTGATGGATGGCTTTTAGCTTCTGATTCATCCGAACTTAGAAATAAACTTGGGGTAAACACAATTTATGCAATTTCAATGTTAATCGCAAAGGCAGGGGCAGTCGACGCGAATATACCTTTATATTCCTATATTAACAATATTTATAATTCAAGCTATGGTGATTCTAAAATCGTACTTGATAAGGTTCCAACTCCAATTATTACAGTACTTTCAACTACTGAAGAATTAGGAGTAAAGCTTGATTTTAAGGAATTTCAGATTATTCCAACTGCTTCCTATCAATTTGCAAAATCACTTGAAATTGGGACAACAGTTGCGACTACCTTTAGAGAAACATATAATTCTTCAACTGTTAATTCTAATCAAGACGCAATTGAGACAATAACCGACACTATCGAGAGCTTAGACCTAAAGCTCGGCCAAGATATATTTTTATCTTTAAATTTTATGGCGTCAAATTACGAAAAATCCGGCTCTTATGAATTAAAAGATAAAGCACAGGCGCTAAAAATCTCCGATTACTTAGATTTTGTGAAGATGATTGCCAAAAAATATCTCCCTCTTGTACTTATTGACCCTTTTTTACCTTCTGATTGGGCCAGTTGGAAAAATCTTAACTTAGATTTATCAAAGGAGACGTATTTAGTAGGTAATGAGTTAGTGTCATCGAGCTCAAAGATACTGCAAAAAGTAATCTCAGAAAAACTTTGTTCGTCTTTTATGGTCAATCCAGCCCTCGTTGGTACAATAACCGAGTTATTTGAGATGACGACATTTATTAGAAAATCTGGACTTAATTATGTCATTTCATCCTCAGATCATGATACGAGCGACCATTCCATTGCAGATCTAGCTGTGGGGCTTCAGCCTGATTTTGTCAAATTCGGTCTCCCAACGCGCACAGAAAACCTAGTGAAGTATAATAGGATGATGGAAATAGAAGAAGAAATAAAAAATATCAAATAACAAATAACAAATGAAATTCAAATCATAAATATCAAATTTTAAAACTGTTTTATTTATTATTTAATATTTATTATTTATTATTTTAATTTAATGATAGGTAAACTAAAAGGTAAATTAAGTGAAATAGACGGCAATGTCGGCCTGATCGAGACGACAGGTGGCGTCTTCTATCAAGTTTTTTTAACACCATCACTAATAGCTAGTCACCAACCACTAGTTACCTTCGAACTTTACACGTATCTTCAAGTCCGCGACGACGCCTTAGTCCTTTTTGGCTTTGAAAGTAAAAAGGAACTAGATTTTTTTAAATTATTATTATCTGTGTCTGGAGTTGGACCGAAGACTGCCTTCAATGTGATTTCATTTATAAAACCTGAGGAGTTATATCAGGCAGTTAAGGCTAATCAAGTTGATATTTTCACTCAAGTACCGGGCCTCGGAAAAAAGACAGCTTTAAAAATAATCTTAGAGCTTTCGTCGCGCTTAAAAAGTGAATTTGATATGAGCAAAATGATCCTATCGGACGATGATAAAACAGTCGTCGAAGCCCTAATTTCCCTAGGCTTCAATTCTCAAGACGCAAAAAAAATAGTCTCTAAATTATCAAAAAATCTTTCAATTGAACAAAAGATAAAAGAAGCCCTAAAAAAAAATAAATGAGTTACTTGACAATCTATTAAGATTCCAATATTCTTAAAATTAGTTAGTAATTTATATATTTATGAGAAAAAGAAAAGTTGTATCTTCGGGAATGAGCCCGATTATTCAATTCGCGGTCGTTTTCATCGTTATTGCTGCCCTTGCTCTTGCCTTTTACGCCGGACGTCTCTAACACCACCCCGGAGTGTAACGACTGAGTCGAAGGATCTAGCGAAGCGAGTATTATTGTATTTTTCTTGCATAGTTATTCCTTTTAAGGTAGGATGAATTTATAATGATAAAAGTAATTACTGATGAAGCTTTGAAAGGTCTTGTATTGAAATATAGCCTCACTAATGCTACTGGACTTCTCGAGATACAGGACTATATGAATAATACTGGTGCTGATTTTTATGATTCATTAATAGAGAAAAATATCGCAAATGACGAAAAATTAGGACTTATCATTGCTGACCATTTAAAATACCCTTTTGTTTCTTTAGCTAAAATTTCAATCCCTGAAGATACCTTTAGGATAGTCCCTGAAAGGATTGCTCGTAAGCACAAAGTAATTTGTTTTGGAAAAGATCAAAGCGGGATTAAATTAGCGATGTCTAATCCCAAAAATCAAGTAATTATTGACTCATTAATAAAGAAAACAAATGAAAAAATTACTCCTTACTATGCAACTGAGCGTGACATTGTCGGCACTTTTTATATTTATCAAAAGGACTTACAAAAAACATTCAATGACTTGATTGAAGAATCAACAACTCAACCTCTAAAAGATATTCCAATTGCCAAAATTGTCGACTTGATTATTTCATATGCCTCTCAGGATAAATCTTCAGATATCCATATTGAGCCTCAGGATAAAGACACGATTGTTAGATTTCGTATAGACGGGATGCTCCATGACATTTTTAAGCTACCAGTAAAGCTGCATGACCGGATATTAACAAGAATAAAAGTTTTGTCCCGCCTTCGCACTGATGAGCACCTTTCAGCACAGGATGGAAAAATGCGTTTTACTACTGAGGAAGAGATTATAGATATAAGAGTTTCTATTCTGCCAATCGTTGATGGCGAAAAAGTTGTCTTACGACTCTTATCTACTCATGCACGACAGTTTTCTCTTTCTGATTTAGGTATGAGTGAGGCGGATTTAGCAAAAATTACAAACGCAATGAAAAAATCATATGGCATGATACTTTCAACTGGGCCTACTGGTAGCGGTAAATCAACCTCCATTTATTCAATTCTAAAAATATTAAATCGCCGGGAAAAAAATATAACCACGATTGAAGACCCAGTAGAATATCGTATACGAGGAGTAAACCAGATTAATGTTAATGTAAAGACAGGGTTGACGTTTGCCTCAGGATTAAGATCTATTCTCCGTCAAGATCCAAATGTTATTTTTGTTGGGGAGATCCGCGATATGGAGACTGCAGGAATAGCAGTTAATGCCGCCTTAACAGGTCATTTAGTTGTTTCTACTCTTCATACCAATGACGCAGCGACTGCGCTCCCTCGACTTATTGATATGAAAGTAGAACCTTTCCTAGTTGCATCAACCATCAATATAATCATCGCCCAGAGGTTAATACGTAAAATTTGTGAAATGTGTAAGACATCTTCTGAAATTCCACTTAGTGAATTAGAAAAGAACTTTTCAAAAGTTACTGTAGAAAAACATTTTGG
>LBQC01000043.1 GCA_000990565.1 Candidatus Roizmanbacteria bacterium GW2011_GWA2_35_19
TTTTTAAGAAGGTTTTTGAAACTTGTCAAGCGCATTTTATATTGTCGTGACGCTCTATGTAAATATATAAATATATATAATATATAAGGTTTTATAATAGCCTTCATGAGAGCGTTTGAGCTGTTTATCCAAAATGACAAAGTGATAGCCTTGGATTGGCAGAGGCTTATAGAAAACACTACAGAATATGACAAAAATCCGGCCTTAGAGATAATATTTGATTTAAATACTGTAGAATTTTATCTTTATAGTAAAAAAGACCTCTCGATTTTAGCAACAAAGCTAGAAGGTTTTCTTTTAAAACCGATAAGTAGAGAATTAATAGAAGAAGTAAACTCCCCATATAAAAAAATAAGCTTGAGATTATCATCTAAAAAAAATATCTCTGAATTTAGAGAAATTGAGGAAATTAAAAAAGGAAGACAGATCCAAAAGGTAATTATCAAATTTCATCGATTCTTCTCCGTTAGGGTTTATGAAATAAAAGTTCATCTGAAAAATAATAAGGAAAACAGATACTATTCTTTGTATTTTACCTTAACTAACCCTTTGGTTAATCTTGAATTTGATTTTAAAAAAAATACTAAACTTAAGAAAAAAACATCACCTCTGTTTTTAAACATAGAGGAAGTAGCAAAATTATTTACTCCGGTAAAAAAAGAAAGCCTCTTAGAAGTATTTGGTTTCCCCCAATTTTCTACCGCCATTCATTTCCCACTAAAAAATTTTGAGTTTAATAAGCATACATTAACGGTCGGGCAAACTGGGGTTGGAAAATCAAAATTTATTGAATTATTTATAAAAGAAATTGATCGCTTAGGGTTGACCGATGAATACCGGGTCATTATTATTGACCCTCATGCAGTTTTATATTCACAGTTTTGGAACCTGTCTAGCAAGATAAATCTCGATTTTATCGATTCATCGTGTGAACTGTTTCCGACGTTCTCAGAGCCAAAGATTTCGACCGAGCTTACGATTCTGCTTTTTAAAACCCTCCTCGGAGAACAGTTCAACGCCAAGTTAGAAAGAGTTCTTAAATATGTTATCTATATTTTATTTTTAAAAAATAAAATGTCTCTTTTTGTGTTAAGAAGATTTTTGAGTGAACTTGAATTTAGAAAAATGATTTTAATAGACCTAACGGATGAGTATGATTATTTAATCCATTTTTTTGAAACAGAGTTTGTCGAATTACAAACAAAATTTTACGAAACATCCATTATGCCTATTTTAGTTTTAATTGATGAATTAAACTTCATTCCCTCCTTTTCTAAAATTACAGCAAATACACTAGAATCAATATTAACTAATAATTTTCTGACATGTTTTTCCCTAAATAGGATTTTCTTAGGCGAAAAGGCAACAAAACTAATAGCGGGGTTGATAATTCAACAGGTTTTCCTTATTGCCCAAAAAAAGTCAATCAATAAAAAAATTATACTTATTATTGATGAAGTTTCGATTGTTGAAAATGAAAGCTTAACCAGCATTCTCTCTGAAGCAAGAAAGTTTAATCTATCACTATTTTTGTCTCAACAGTATCTGACTCAAATATCGTCTCCTCTTGTTCAAGGAATTTTATCAAACATATATAATTATTTCGTTTTTAAAGTTGCTGATGAAGACGCAAAGATTTTAACCAAAAATTTACAAATGAAATTCTCCGATGAAATTTTAGAAAAAGAGAAGACAAAGGGATTATCAGAAGATGATTTAAAGAGAAAGTTACTTGTGGATTTAAATCCAAGAGAGTGCCTGGTGAGAGTTTTTTTTCAAGGTAAATTTTACCCCTGTTTTAAAAGTAAAACGATGACAGTATGAACAATCAAAAGGCTAAAGAAATATCCGACTATGTATTTAAAGAAGTATTTAATAGAAACAATACCTATTCGTTAGAACAACTAAAGAAAAGGTTTTCGTTCGATATTCCACTTGCCAATAAAGTCAAATGCGCTTTATCTGGCGTTTATACCTGGTCATTTTCCGGCGAATCGGAAAAAATTAGTGCCCAAAATGCTATAGCGGAGAGATTTAAAAAAGACGAGTGGATGAGAAAAAGGCAACTAATTAACTCAATAGAAGATGTTCTCAAGGCGTGGAAAGAAATAAATTATATTACCGGCGAGAAATATATTAGTTCGAAAGAAGTATCAGAGTCAGACAGCGTTTATAATAGTATTTCTGTTTACCGAAGTGTTTCTATTTTTGATTCAAAAAATATCATTTTTTCTTATAAGATTTTTGACAGCAATTATATGTTAGGCTGTCGTGACAGTTCATCCTGTACGTTAGGTATCAGAATTAAAGAGAGCATATATTGTTCTTCTTCTTTTGAGGTCTCATGGTCGAGTAAAGTATCAAGGTCATTATTTATCCATGATTGCTTTGATTTATATGAATGTCTTTTTTGTTCTCATCTCCGCTCAAAAAAATACTGCATTGCCAATATACAGTTTGAAAAGGAGGAATATCTTAAAATTAAAAAACTAATTATAGACTGGATTTTGGAAAACCAGATTTAATTTTATCCGAACTTATCAATGGTTTTTAAGCCAAAGTTTCCTCATCGACCGAGTTTTCAGAAAAATAATCTTCGATCAATTCGGGGGCAATTCCTTTTTGAAGTAGCTCGCGGGTAAGTAATCTTTGACCCTTTGGTTTTAAAGTAGTCCTTTGTCTTACAAACCAATCTACAAATTTTTTATCGTCAATTAATTCTTGATCTTTAAGTTTCTTTATAACCTCTTCCGCTCCATCGCGTGACCAGTGAGTTGTCCTTATTTTTTTATAAAGATAATCACGGACTTCTTTCTCAGTACGAGGGCGGAACTTGAGAAAGAAGTAGGCTTTATTAAGGAGAGGAATGAGATCTTCATTTAAGTCCATAAAGTCCATAAGGTCAAAAGTCCGTAAAGAAAGACGCATAAAAAAACTGACTTTAGGGACTTTATAGACTTTAAAGACTTTATGAACTAAAACTACTTTTTTCCCAACACTTCTTTCATCAGCTTCTCTTTTAGTTTTTCGTCGCCTTTGACCATTTCTTTTACCTCTTCTTTCCCATGACCTAAAAGTTTTTCACCGATCTTAAAAAATGATCCAGACTTGGTTATTAACCCGGAATTTATTGCGGCGTCAACCAACGCTTCTTCTCGATCTACACCTGATGCGGTAATAACAATTTCCGCTTCTTTAAATGGGGCGGCCACCTTATTCTTTACTACTTTTACTCGGATACGAGAGCCATAAACTTGGTTATTTTTCTTCAATGTTTCAATTTTTCGGACATCCATTCTAATTGAGGTATAAAACTTTAATGCCAGTCCTCCTGGTGTCGTTTCAGGATTACCAAAAAATACTCCAATTTTAAGACGTAATTGATTTGTAAAGATAACCGTTGTCTTTGATTTCGATACAATCCCAGTAAGTTTCCTTAATGCCTGTGACATAAGCCTCGCCTGAAGTCCCATTTGTGAATCGCCCATCTCCCCTTCAATCTCAGACTTCGGGACAAGGGCGGCAACTGAGTCAACAATTACTAAATCTACTCCACCCGATCTGATTAATGTTTCGGTAATTTCAAGAGCTTGCTCTCCGGTATCGGGTTGTGAAATTAATAAGTCCTCGAGTTTAACACCAAGGGTCTTGGCCCAAGAGGGATCAAGAGCATGCTCGGCATCAATAAATGCAACTACCCCACCTTTTTTCTGAGCCTCCGCAACTATTGAAAGACAGATTGTAGTTTTGCCAGCAGCCTCCGGTCCAAAGATTTCAATAATTCTTCCTCTTGGAATTCCTCCTACTCCAAGCGCGACATCAAGGGGAAGAATTCCTGATGAAATTACTTCAACCGGGACAACTGGCCCTTGGCCGAGTCGCATAATTGATCCTCGACCAAACTGTTTTTGAATTTGCTCCATCGCAAAAGTGACTGCCTTATTTTTTTCTGAATTTTGAGTTTTCATATATAAAAAAATTTCTAATTTCTAATTATTCTAATTAATCTAATCAATTTCTAAGTCCCAATTCCCAAGTGTTCAAATATATTTTATCGGATATTAGTTATTAGTTAGATCAATTTGAAATTAGGTTAATTAGATCAATTTTTTTTATTTTTGTCAATGGACTATATGCTACAAAAGAAATCTTAAAAGTCAATCCGCCAGCTGGCGGACAAATCTCAAAATTATGATTATATAACGTATATTAGCGAAATTAGGATGGCTCCCCAAAGTAGAATGGTAATAACTAGGGGAATATCTGTCGTGATCAATTTTTCTGGTCTCTCACCTTCATATTTTTCGTAAAGCATTTGTGCATAACGTGTAATTCCGTAGACTACTAAGGGGATGGTTATCATTAAAAGTTTTCGAGCTTCAAGGTCAGGAAAGTTTGCTGAAAAATATTCGCCAAAAATACTTTTTGTTGGCGGGAGTTTTTCAAAGTATGTGTAGAATGAATAAGACATTATGGTTGAAGTCGCAGCCGAATAGGTTAGGAAATCTAGAAAATGCTCATTATATCTGTAAAGAGACGCGCGAGCTTCCCGGCCATGTGACACAAGCTCAGCGTGGCGTTTAACGGTTGCCATGAAAAGAGACATAAAAAATACTGTCAACATCATCCAAATTGGAATATGGTAACCAGTAATTATTACACCAGCATAAGCTCTTATTGAAAATGAAAGAGAAATTGTAAAAATATCGATGACAGGGTGTTTTTTTAAAAAGAGGGAATATAAAAAATGAAGAAGAATAAAAAATAAACTTAAAAAGAAGAATGGTAAAGAAAAAAATAAAGCTAAAATCAAAGACACCAAAGTCGACACAAATAATATAAAAGATGCCTCAGGAAGAGAAATCTCTCCGGCTGCAATCGGGCGGTTTTTTTTGAAAGCATGTTTTTTGTCAAATGGATAGTCGATAATATCGTTTAATACATAAGAAGTTGATGATAGTAAGCAAAATATAAAAAATCCCTGAAATGTTTTTACCAGCAGATCAAGATTAAACAGTTGTCCAGAAAAAATAATAGCAATAAAGACAACGAGGTTTTTAATCCATTGATTAACCCGTAAAACTCTAAGATAAGTGAAAAGTTTATTTCTTTTCATCGGTTTATTATATTATACTTATAAACTCAAGACAAATTATGAAAATACTAAAAAAGCCCTATCTAATTATTCCGAAGCTGATTGAACAGCCGACTTGGGGAGGTAAATATATACTTGGAATAAAAAACTGGAGTCATAATCCTGTCTTCAAGAATAAAAAAATCGGTCAAAGTTATGAACTTTTTAGTAAATCTAAATTACAACTTAAAATTAGTGATGCAAGTGACAAAAAGTTTTTACCAGAATTAGGTGGTCCCGATACAAATGAAGTATTTAATACCCTTCCATACAAAAAAAACATTGATTACGTCGCCCTCAAAGATGTCACGGATCTATTTAATAAAATTCCTCTAATAAAAATTAATCAATCTAATGGAAACTCATTTCAATTACATATTAGGACTGGTCTTTCAGTAAAACGCTGGTTACCAAAAGCGGAATCTTGGTATTACTTAAAAGACGGACTGATTACTTTTGGACTTAAAAAAAATATAAATATTAATGAATATAAAAAAATATGTACCGATATAGAAGAAAAAATGATGACATTAAGCAAAGAAATTATGAATAAAAATATATCCATTGAGAAAGGAAATAAAATTGCGCAAGAGTACATAAAATCAAAAAATCCTTGGAAATTTGTAAATATGCATCATGTAAAAAAAGACACCGTTGTTGATGCTTCATACGGCGGAGTCCATCATTCATGGGAAGAAGATATTGATAAATATCCAGACGGTAATGTCAATTTTGAAATCCAACAAGACGTAATGGATCCTGTCTCAACAATTCGAAGCTTTGATAAAGGAAAATTCAAAAAAGATGGATCGATAAGAGAGATTCATATTAATGACTACTTTAGATATTTAGACAAAAACCCAGACTATAATGATATAAAAAAAATGACTCCAACTAATGAAGGGAAACGATATCTGACAACAAAACATTACTGTCTAGACGTGTTAAAAGTAGGCGAAGAAATTGATGAAGAAACAAACAAATCTTTTGCCCACTTATTTGTACGAAAGGGTAGCGTAGAAGTTGCAACAGATGAAGGTGGAGTAAAAATGACCAAGGGCCACTCCTGTTTTATTTCAGAAAAAGTCTTTAAATATAAAATTAAACCGATTGAGAAAGAATCGGTAGTTCTTAAGACATTTGTAGAAACATAAATTTTAAAAGTTATAATTATCAAATATGAATATAGATTTCAAAAATGTATCAAAACATTATGCGTCAAGAAGTCATGAAAAGATGAAAGAAGTATTAATGGATCCGTTGGGCGTTGGGCCAGCCATACATTACTACATGATAAGAGGTGGTAAAGAACAGAGAAATATCACAGTATGGGAAGCAGGTACCGTATCTTCCGAATATATAAAAACATATGGGCACTATCATGTTGGGAATTTGGATGAAAACTATTGGATAATACATGGAGAAGGAATTGCGCTATTACAGAAGCTAGTAGTTGATGAAAAAGGACAAATGGTTGCTGACAGAGTCGAAGAGTTTAAGGCGATTACCGTAAAAACCGGTGATAAAATCTATATGCCATCAGGATATGGTCATTTACTTGTAAACACGGGAAGGACTTATTTTGTAACTGCTGATGACAGCCCGGTAAGCTTTGAAGATAAGGTCGATGAAGCGAGTATGCCAGGACACGCCGACTATGAACTAGTTAAAATTATGCAAGGATTTTCTTATTATGTAGTTGAAAATAATGGTAAGCCGGCTCTTAAAAAGAATCCAAAATACAAAGAAATAAAAAGCCAAGATTTAGGCGGATTACCAATTATTTAATAAATTTAATTACATCTTTCCCTAGTTTCACTGCATAATTTGTTCCCCTATCGTACGGATAGGTCATGTCTAAGTTAGCAATGAAGAAATCTTTATCAGGAGTTACAAAATTTGGTTTGTTTTTGACGAAGTCTTCATCAAAGATTGGTTGGGCGAACGGAGCCTTGAAAACGAAGTGGCTAGTGACTAGTGGTTGGTGATTGGTTATTTTTTTGAGATAAGGCAAAATAAATTTTAACAATTGATTTTTATCCATTTTTAATAATTTACTATCTCCGTCTACATACCAACCAACATAGGCTAAATGATGATTGTTATAATTTTTTATATCAACAAAATTGGTATGTTGGGCTAAAATCATAAAAGGGATTGTATCACTGCAGATATTCAGCCAATAAGTCTTATTGAGAATTGGATTCTCCGTTTCCAGGATTAATATCACTGCGTGAAGGTATTTTAATTTATTGAATTTTTCAAGGTAATTGGCGGGAAATATATTTTTAGTTAATTTGACCATGATCGGAGTCGGGAGAGTAGAGATGACCTTGTCATATGTATTTCCATTAATAGTAAATTTTTCATTAACCTTAGTGACCTCTTTTATTTCTTGTCCTTTAATTATTGTCACACCTAATTTACGGGATTTTTTTTCTAGATAATCGATAAATTCCTGAAATCCCCCTTCTATATACCCAAGCGCTTTAGTTCTTTTTTTGATTCTCGCCCATATGAAAGACGCTAAAATAAATCCCGCATAATTACCGTACTTTTTCCGAAAAAGAGTCTGCCACAACCCATTCCATACATTGATCCCCATGGTCTTTTTAAGAAAAGACTCTGATGTTTGATTTTCGTAAATAGGTAAAAAAGGAGATATTTTCAGAAAAGCGATTATCATCCCGGCCCGGATTTTATCGATAAAATTCAAATAGGGGAATTGGAGGAGGTCAATTGGGGTATCAAGTGGGAGAACACTGAAATTATTTGGTTTACCGTATAATGACGCCGTGACGGGCTTTTGAAAATATATTTTATTAAATCCAATTTCCTTAGCAAAATCTAAGATGTCAGAATCTGATGCAAATAGATGATGGTAGGTTCTCTCTAGGTACCAATCCCAACCATCCGCTTTAAATCCAGAAGCAAGACCGCCTAATATTTTTTCTTTTTCAATCAATGTTACCTGGTGGCCTTTATTTGCTAGGCAATAAGCTGCCGTCAGCCCAGTTATCCCACCACCTAGAATAGCAATTTTCATATATAAGGTTATATTATAGTAGATAAGTTCTAAAACGAAGTGCAACATTTGTTGATAAAATCAACAGATGAAAAACACAACTAAGGGTCTGTACAAGCAGTTAAATCTTTTCGAAAGA
>LBQC01000044.1 GCA_000990565.1 Candidatus Roizmanbacteria bacterium GW2011_GWA2_35_19
AACAGAAAATACTTCTTTGACAACTGATGAGAAAATATCTTTGTTTATTAGTTTGGCAACAATGCTTGCCGCAGGAATTACCATAATCGAGGCGATTGACTCTCTTCTTGAAGACGCTAAAGGTAATCAAAAAAAAATTCTCTCTACCTTAAAGGAGGATTTGTCTCAAGGAAAGAGAATATACGTTTCTTTTTCAAAATTTCCAAAAGCTTTTGATGGCGTGACTGTTGCGATACTTAAAGCAGCAGAAGAAGCGGGGACGCTTGATGCGACCCTTCGACAGATCAAGGAAAATATCCAAAAAGAAGCTGAATTTTTGGGAACGGTCAAATCAGCTCTCATGTATCCGATGTTTATTCTTCTTGTATTTGTTGCCGTTCTTGGAATGATACTGACAGTAGTAGTACCCAAAATATCACAAGTTTTCTTGGCTCTAAGAATGGATTTACCGTTACCAACGAAAATACTAATGTTTCTTTCTGATGTTGTGACTAAGCAGACGGTGCCATTTACTCTTGTAAGTCTATTTATTTTTGGCGTTTTTTTATTTTTATATACAACACAAAAAAAACTACTTATGAATTTTTTTTATTCATTACCGGGGATTTCAACAATTGTTATTCAAATTGATCTTGTTAGGTTTTCACGAAGCCTTGCGATGCTATACTCATCCGGAATTACGATAACTAATGCCCTTGAGCTTTGCGAAAACATCGTCATGTCAAAGCCGATTTCAAAGATGGTAAAAGACGCAAGGATAGTCATATTTTCTGGTAAAAAGTTATCAGACAGTCTTAAAATTCATAAAAAATCCGTGCCAAGTCTTATGATTAAAATTATCGAAGCCGGTGAAAAAAGTGGCACGCTTGAAGCCTCGCTTCGAGAGGTTTCTAATTTTTTAGATTACCAGGTGACCCGAACTTTAAAGACCTTAACTTCATTAATTGAGCCAATAATGCTTGTTTTTGTCGGTTTAATGGTTGGTGGGATGATGTTATCAATTCTTGCTCTCGTTTTCATTAGTAAATACCAGTAGGTCAAAGTCTTTTGTTACAGTTGATACGGCTCTTCACGCTTTAATTAATGATATAAAAAGTCAGCAAAATAAAGCGTTGACCATTGGTCCAAGTTATGGGATTCATTTTGAATCTTCAAAATATTCCTTGTTTAACTCAGTTACGTATGATCAAAATAATGTTTCTAATTTCGACATAGTTTTAGGCGATGGTTTACAAATAAGTCAGATAAATTTACCAAGTGATGAAATTGTCTTTTCTTCGTCTAGTGGAGCAATTGATAATTTTGATGAAGGACAAAATTCAGTTAGCTTGACACTCCCTGCAACCGGTGAAACAAAGACATTTTTTATAAACAAATACGGGGTAATTTATAGATTAGAGTAAAGGTTTTATAACAATATTTGTCATCTCGAGGAGTAATGAAGTAACGACGAGAGATCTAGCGAAGCCAGGTACCGTCTGGCACCTGACGAAGCATTGCACGCTTCTAGATATCTCCCTTACGCTCGATATGACAATCTAAATACATATGAAATTAAAAAAAGCTCAAACTTTAATTGAGTTACTAATTGTTATTTTCTTATTAGCAATATTACTACCCGCAATTATGTATGGCTTTATGTCATCTCGTGAGGGTAAGGCTCAGCAAGAGCAAAGGATTAGAGCTTCGGCTCTACTTCGCCAATCAGAGGAAGCTGTCCGGACTGTCCGAGAAAAAGGCTGGAATGATTTTGCTGTAAATGGCACTTATCACTCAGAAATAGTGAATTCGAATTGGAGCCTACTTCCCGATCCTATAGTCAGAAATGGATTTACTGAAACGATAGTAATAAGTGATACATATCGAGATGACAACGGAAATATAGTTGCTCTCGGTGGAGTTAGAGATCCCTCGACTAAAAAAGTTAACCTTACTTTATCGTGGAGTTTACCAAAAGAGACTTCAATCACCTCAAGATTATATATTGTAAGACTTGATAATATAACGAAAACCTATACTAATCATCTAGACTTTGATAGCGGTCAAAATAATGGCACAACAATCGCAGACACAGTCGGGACGGAAATAATCGGAGATGCCCAGATTCAACTTGGCGCAGGAGGCGGGGGTGGAGACTGGTGTGATCCGAGTAAATCGATTACAGAAGTTGATTTACCTAAAAGTGGAGTTGCCAATGCCATATCAGCAATTGAGGGAGCTGTATTTGCAGGGACTGGAGAAAATGCAGCCGGTGTATCTTTTGCAAAAGTAGGGCTGACAATTAATGAAGACCCGCCTACTGCCTTGATTAACGCAACTTTTGATGGATATAAAACAAATTCTGTCTTTGGAGAAAGTAATTTTGCTTATTTGACGACTGACACAAGTCATAGTCAAGTTGTAATCCTTGATCTTACTCAATTTAACGACCCGCCCACTAATTCAAAATACCAAGAAGTAGGAACTTTAGATATTGGAACTGGAAGTGTCAGAGGTCAAAGTATATATGTTGTGAATAATATGGCTTACCTTACTTCAAGTAATAGTAAATTATTTATTTTTGATATTACAGATCGAGCTAATCCGATATTAAAAAATAGCGGTGGTCTTTCACTTGACGGGGTCGGGCAGAAAATTTTAGTTGCAGGGGACTATGCCTATATTGCAACAAATTCAACAACTTACCAAATGGAAATTGTAAATATTTCTAACCCCACTAGTCCAAATATAACAGGTTATCTTAACCTTAATTCTACCCAATCAGGGACAGATATATATATAAATACGACTAATGAAAATGTCACTCGTGTTTACTTAGTGACAACTCCCCAATCAGGAAAAAATAATTTTTATATTATAAACGTTGAAAATAAAGCTAGCCCGACAATTTCTGGACTTTCAGGATATGACACAGGTGGGATGACCCCGAAAGGGGTCACGGTTGTGACAGGAAATCGAGCCATTATTGTAGGTACTGGTGGCACTAATCAATATCAAGTTCTAAATATTGAAAATGAAACCGCGCCTCTTGTATCTTGCGGTGGCCTTCAGTATGCAACCGGCGTCCATGGAGTCTCTTCTGTCCTTCAGACAAATGGTTTTGCGTATTCTTATATTATTACCGGGGACGCTGATGCTGAACTAAAAATAATTCTGGGTGGATCAGGCGGTCAATACTCAGCAAGTGGCGACTATACTTCTGAGAACTATGATACAGGGTTTGATACCGCTTTTAACAGATTTATTGCAAATGTCATAATGGGAGGTCAGACAACACTTAAAATGCAAGTCGCCGTCGCTCCTTCTATAAATAATTCCTGTACTGGAATAAACTATACATTTGTCGGGCCTGATCTTAATAATCCATCTGGCAGCTATTTTACTCCTACTAATAATGTCATTTCTGGAATAGTTCCCTATAAAACAATCAATCCGAATTTCGTTAATCCTGGCCAATGTTTTGCTTATAAACTGTTTTTTACAAGCGATGATAGCACCCAAACGCCAATATTTTATGATTTAATTTTAAACTATTCACCATGAAGAAAATTTCACCATCCCGAGCGAAGCGATCGAAGAGAGCGAAGGCGAGGGATCTAAATACGAAAAAATCTTTTACATTAATAGAACTTATTATTTTTATGGGAATCTTTTCCATATTAATATTTGTCCTTACTGACATATTCATCGGGACTTTGAATGAAAAAAATAAATCGGAGGCAACTTCAACCCTAAGCCAGGATGCAAAATTTATTATTAGCAAACTTCAATATGACATACGTAATGCAAATAGCATTTTGTCTCCCGAGCTTGGACTAAGTGATTCAAATCTGACAATTGTACTATACGGTCAAGCATTAACTTATTCATCACAAAGTGGAAATTTAGTACTAAACGATGGCACTGCAAATTATAACCTAAATAGTGCAGAATCTAAAATAAGTTACTTAAATTTTGAAAGAATTGGTAACCCTAACGGAAAAAATTCAATTCATATAAATATTAGATTGGAAAGTCTTAAAAAAGTGATAAATATTCCTCAAATTATTAATTTAGAAACCACTGTTGGACTAAGATGAAAAGAATAAGAAATAATCCCGGCCAAGCTTTTATAACATTAGTTTTATTTGTTGCAATTGCAATGTCAGTAATTAGCGGTACGATTATAATCATAGTAGTGAATTCATTTGGAGCAAGTCTTTCAGAAAAATCTATACTAGTACACCAATCAGCCGAGAACGGTATAGAAAATGCTTTAGTTCATCTTTTAAGAGACCCAGATTATGCAGGTGAAACATTAAGTCCAATTATAAACAGTTATAATACTGTCATTTCTGTTACGGGCAATGATAATAATAAAACTATAGTTTCTACTGCTTCGTCGTCTAATATAACTAAAGCTATCACTGCGAAAATAATCTATAATAATAATGTCATGACTGTCACCTATTGGCAAGACTCACAATAAAATATGGATATAAAAAAAAATAGTGCAATAATCTGGCTTTCAAAAACTGGTTTTTTGGTTTTTATAAAAGGCAGCAACTCTGCCTTTAATTTTCAATTTACCGCTGATTCCGTGCAGTATTTTGACATCGTAAATGAGGGTAAGTTAACAACTCAAATAGAAGAATTCCTTGCTCGGAGTAAAATAAGTAACTTATGGATTCATTTTGTTGTCGGTGTCGATGCCATACAAGAAAAAGATTTTGAAATAAACCACGACGAAGATATTGAAAAGTTTATCGATATTATCCCGTATGAGCAAGTATTATTCAAAAAAACATTTTCTGAAAAATCTATTCACGTTGCTGCTTTTAATGGAGATTTTTTTAGGATTATAAGTAATGTTCTTGAAAAGCATAATTCCATATTTTTATCTGTCCTTCCATATTATTTACTCGGAATTAATCAATTCAACATTGCTGATGCACAATCAATTTTTAAAAAGGCGGACTCTTTGAAGCGTGAAAGCATCATAGATTTTGCAGATCATACAGAAAATAATTACTCAGTTAGTCAGCCTACAAAAAAAGAAAAATCAAGCTTACCATTATTAATTCCTGTTTTTGGCGGCTTGATTGTCATATTGATTATCATGATCTACTCAACTTCTAAAACTCCTGTAAATCCATCGCCTAATGCAGCTATAATTCCATCAAAGGCGATTGTAGCCCCGACTTTAAATATTCCCGAGTCAACAATTGATATAAAAAAAATGAAGATTGTTATTAATTACTCTCCTGAAATTACAGATAAAGTTACCAGCGTCAAGGAAAATCTTATTAATTTAAGTTATTTAAATGTGACAATAATTGAAAAATCAGGTCTTTCTGGAGAAGTAAATACGATTACATTTAAATCAAATTTACCCATATCAATCAAAGATGAAATGTTTAGTTTTTTTGAGGAAAAATTTGGCACGCTTCAGTCTAAAGAAGACAGTCGAATGGAAAGCGCAATCGAAATCTCGCTGGTTAAGTAATTCTTCATTTCCTATAGTAAATAGCAATTGATTTACACCTTCAAATCTTTTAACTTTAAGTTAGGTTATAAATTTATAAATTCAAAGCTAAATATGAGAAAAGGTTTTACGCTGATTGAGCTTTTAGTCGTGATCGGGATTTTGGCGATCCTGCTTGCGATTACTTTAATTGCTATAAATCCAGCGAGACAGTTTGGTCAAGCTAATAACACAAAAAGAAGAAGTGATATTCTTCAAGTGTTAAATGCCGTACATCAATTCGTGGCTGAGAATCAAGGTCAATTACCGGCTGAAGTCTCTGGTCTTACAGCAGATACAGCGACTGCCCTAAATGACACGAATTTCCCGAATCTCTGTGGTCAATTGGTGCCGAATTATATTCCGGCCCTCCCAACTGATCCGTCGTTAAATACAACAAGTATTACGACTTGTGCGGGAACGTGGGGTAATACCGGATACGCAATTTCAAGAGACGCTGCAAATCGAGTTACAGTATCTGCGCCAACAACAGATAATGCAGCCGTCATAACAGTAACAAGATAAGCTTTAGAAAAGTAAGTTAAAAAACCCCGTCGAAAGGCGGGGTTTTTTGTTTAAAGTTTCTTGTCATCCTGAGCGAAGGAGGTGAAGCCGACTGAGACGAAGGATCTTTTTTGCTATAATACATTTAATGAGTAAAAATAAAGAGAATAATGTCGAAAATCTTCGTCCAAAACTTCTTAAGGATTACATAGGTCAGGAAAATGTTGTTAAGACTTTAAAGATGTTTATTGATGCAGTTAATAAAAGAGGTAAGGTGTCTGAGCATATTTTATTTTATGGCCCGCCGGGCATCGGTAAGACGACTCTTTCTTATATCGTTGCAAATGAGCTAAAAGGTGAAATTAAAGTAACATCTGGAGCAACAATTACAAAAACTGGCGATCTTGCTGCTATTTTAACTAATCTTAAAGATAATGATGTTTTATTTATTGACGAAATTCACCGGCTACCAAAACCTGTTGAAGAAATGCTTTATCCAGTAATGGAGGAATATGCTCTTGATATTATAATTGGTAAAGGTCCTTCAGCTCGCACGGTTCGTTTACCAATCCCAAGAATCACAATAATCGGAGCCACCACTAAATTAGCATTATTATCATTACTAAACACGGAGCCCAACAAATTGCCTTAAGATCACGGAGGACACCGCGTCTTGCCAATCGGATTTTAAAGAGAGCGAGAGACATTTTTGAAGTTGACAAACATATTCAGATTGATGAAAAATTATTGGATAAATTATTTACCCTCCTTGAAATCGATGAAATTGGCCTTATAGATATTGATAAGGAATATCTTAATGTCCTTTCCGAGAAATTTAATAATCAACCCGTCGGGGTGGAAACAATTGCATCGGCGCTTTCGGAAGATGTAAGAACGGTTGAAGAATTTATCGAGCCATATATGCTCCAGATTGGCTTTATTAAAAAAACTTCAAGAGGCAGACAGTTGACACCAAGAGCTTTAAAACATATCAAATAACAGTTATTATTCAAAAAAACCCATCTTTATTTACCCACTTTAAATTTACCGGAACCGCTCTTAGATAGACCGAATGTTTTTTATCGTAAATATGCTCAAGGATTTGCAAAGGAGATAAATGGAATTCACCAATCAATGCATGTTCCGGATCCTTAGAGCCATGGCCATGCTTTCTATGTTGGCCAAGGTTACTTAGCCCATGATCAAATAGAGTGTATGATTCTCCTCTATCTATTGCTCCTCCTGTCATAAGTACCCCTTGACCCTCTGGGTAGTGAATAGGACCGTTCGTTTGGATTAGTACATAATCTTCCGTATGTGCGTTAATACCAAATCTTTTACATAGAGTTTTAAATGTATCGTTCTTTCTCGCCTCTATTTCTTCTATCCCTAAATATTCATGTAGCTCTTTTCTTTTAGTTCCTCGTGGAAAATTTTCATCAAGAATAATTTTTTTACCGCCTTTTGGATAAACGAGTACTTTTTCCATTCGAATTCCTATCTCGCTGGTTTCAGCGATATACTTAAATTTATTATTCTTACCTGAATTCTTTTTATTAACTTTTTTTAAGTTTTCCACTTCGGCAGTCATGTCAAATGCTCCAGGTTCGGCAGGTTTATATCCGTATGGATTGCCTAATGGAAGAGAGAAACCCGCCGGAATTTTAACTTCGTAGGGGCCTACGTTTTTCAATGTAACCTTATAGTCACCCTTTTTAGCCTTTTCAAGCTTGGAAGGCCGTAGATCCTCAATTGTTAAACCCGACTGGGCCAAATTGCTTTTTAAATGTAAGTGTAATTCACCCCCGCTTGATTCTACTAAACTAATGAATTCAGAATCAATTTTAACTTCAAAGCTCACAACAGAATTTTTATATAAAACGTGCTCTTTTTTCATTGCTGCTCCAACGATGTCTTCTTTTTGAGCAAGTACACAACCAGGTTTTGATAAGAACTTTATCGCCTCTTTTTGAAATGAACTTCTTCTCTCGCTTAAAGTGGGGGTTTGAGATCGAGATGAGCCGTGTATTTGAACGTGTTTTAATCCTTCTACCATAATTTCGTATATTATATCACTTGTCTTTCACCCTACGGGTGTAATGAAGCTAAAAACGAATATCAGCAACTTCAAAAAAAGCCTGAAGCTCTGCATCATTAAATGAATATTTAGGAAAATCTGTTGATATCCCCGAAGAGATTACTCTTCCTTCCACATCCAT
>LBQC01000045.1:0-5298 GCA_000990565.1 Candidatus Roizmanbacteria bacterium GW2011_GWA2_35_19
GGATATCTCAAGTGTGAGGCGGGAGTCCACCGGTTAGTCCGTCAATCGCCTTTTAATGCTGATAAATTAAGACAGACGTCATTTGCACTAGTCGAAGTCCTCCCAGCAATTGAGGATAAACAAATAACACTCCGGGAAGACGAACTTGAATGGCAATTCTATCGATCCGGGGGACATGGTGGACAAAATGTTAATAAGGTTGCAACGGCCGTAAGATTAATCCATAAACCAACAGGGATCATTGTCTCATGCCAAACTGAAAGGTATCAAGGCGCAAATCGTGAGTCAGCCTTAAAAATCCTGCGTTCAAAGCTCTGGGCAATTGAAGAAGAAAAGCGGGATAAAACAATCGCCGGATTTAAAAAAGAGAAGATGGCCTCTTGGGGCCATCAAATACGATCCTATGTCCTACATCCGTATAAATTAATAAAAGATCTCAGGACCGACTACGAAGAGACAAATACTGATCGGGTCCTTGATGGAGAGATTGATGGATATATTGAAGCGTATCTAAAAAAAATCAAAAGTTAATTTGGATTTTGACATTGGATTTTGACTTTTGAATTGCATTTTTTTCTTATTCTTGTTATCCTATTTTACATGGAAAAAATAAGCCCAAACCAAAACCCTCCGTCTGTCTATAAAATTGAAGATAGCTCAAAAGGACAGATGAAAATATCAACGTTTTTAATTATAGTTGCAGTTTCGGTAGTATTTGGCGTCCTGGTTGGATTTATACCTACTCTTGGAAAAAAGTCAGAAAAGTCAACTTCCGCTTCAAAAAGCACCGGTAAAGCAGTTGGGATTGTGGATAAGAAAACTTTTAAAGATTCTGCCGAGGGAGTCTTGAAAGAAGGAGGTATTGATGGGGAGGGAAATTTTCATATTGTACGGGCGGGGGGAGATTCACAAAATGTCTATCTTACTTCAACTACCGTTGATCTTTCTGAATATATAAATAAAAAGGTCAGAGTATGGGGGCAGACTTTCACAGGTGAAAAGGCCGGATGGTTAATGGACGTTGGATTGGTGGAAACATTAAAATAGATGGAAGGTATGGACGCGGGTTAAGAAATTTGAAGATTGAAGATCGCATATAATTAATCTATTTTCCTACTTCAGTTTTCTTAACTCGCTTCTAAACCTAATTTCTGATTTCCAGTTTCTATATTATTTATGATCGTTTTTGATAAAGTAACAAAGAAATACCCACTCGGCAACACCGCCCTTGATGAGGTATCTTTTGAAATTGAAGATAATGAGCTTGTTTTTTTAGTTGGCCCGTCAGGCGCTGGTAAAACTACGATCATTAAGCTAATTCTTCAAGAGTTTCGTCCTTCAAGCGGCTCTATCATTGTAGACGATTTAGATATAACTGAACGCGGTTTTAGAAATGTCAGTGCATTAAGACAAAGCTTAGGAATTGTATTCCAAGACTTTAAAATTCTTCAAGACAAAAATATCTTTGAAAATATTGCCTTGAGTTTGAGGGTTTTAGATAAAAGAGATTTAGATACAAGATCCCAGGTCAAAGAGGTATTAAAGTTGGTTGGACTATCTGAAAAAGAAAGAGTTTTTCCTGTTCAATTATCAGCTGGGGAACTACAGAGAGTTGCAATAGCAAGAGCTATCATCGGTGATCGAAAAATCATTTTGGCGGATGAGCCAACCGGCAATTTAGATCCTAAGACTTCGTGGGAAATAATGAGAATTTTCAAAAAATTGGAAGGTAAGAAGACTATTATAATTGCTACTCATAACACCGATATTGTTAACAGTTTCCAAAAAAGAGTCCTGGTTGTGAAGGATGGCAAGCTTATAAAAGACCACAGGAAAGGAAAATACGAAATATGAAAGACGTAATGACATCAATTAAAAGAACTCCATATCAGTCAATCACTGCCTTTATGGTTTTGTTTTTGACTTTATTTTTGTCATTGATAATTTTTGTGTCACTCGGCTTCTTAAATGGGATTTTAGGCTATATGGAAACAAGACCACAGGTGACTGTCTATTTTCAGACAAAAACTCCAGAAAACGATATTTTCAAGATTAGAGATGAGCTAGCCAATTCTGATAAAGTTTTTTCTATTAAATATATTTCTCAGAAAGAAGCCTATGACATCTATAGGGATCTTAACAAAGATAATCCCTTATTACTTGAAATGGTAACTTCTGACATTCTTCCATCGTCTCTTGAAATCTATGCAAAAAAACCAATATTTCTGCCGGAAATTGCAGAATTCTTGAAGAAACAGGGCGGGGTTGATGAAGTTCAATTTCAAAAGGATATCGTAGATAAATTATTGTCTTTAACTGGAATTTTAAGAAAAGGTGGATTGATTTTTTTCTTTTATCTGTTATTTATGTCAGTTATAGTACTCACAACAACAACTCTTTTTAAGATTGCTTTAAAAAAAGATGAGATTGAGCTATTAAGATTAATCGGAGCTAATAATTCCTATATCAGAAGGCCATATTTAAAAGAGGGTGTATTTTTAGGTACCGCCGCTTCGATAATGTCCTTTTTAATTGTTCTTGGAACTTTCATGTATGCTCAACCATTTATGAGTTCTTACCTTAGTGGAATAAATAAATTATCCTTGAGTCTTCCATATTTCGAATTTCAAGTATGGCCTTTGAATCCAATATTTTTTGCAATAATGTTTTTATTCACTTTCACGTTTGCAATCATAGTCACCGTATCTTCATCGCTCCTTGCTACAAATAAATATCTCAAAGTATAATGAAATAAGGATCTTATGAAAAATCTGATTTATAGAATATTATTCCTGATAATATTTTTGTTTATTTTAAACTTAGATAGCGTTTACGGCATTGATTGTAATGCTAATACGCCTTTAAAAAACCAACAAGACATTGCTGACTTTGAGAATGAATGTATTAAACCTCTAGGATCAAGAATTAGCTCCCTTTCTGAACAGATTCAATATTTAAAAAGCCAGCAATACCTTGCTAACGCGCAAATTCAACAGACTGAATTGAAAATAACCAGCACTGAAAAAGAAATTGAAGTATTGGGGAGTAGAATCGATGGATTAGATCAATCTCTTGATTTTATTTCAAGACTTCTCATTGATAAGATCGTGCAAAGTTATAAGCAACGCGAAACATCTCTTTTTACCTTGCTTTTTAATAGTAATTATACTTCGGAATTACTATCAAAAATTAAATATGTAAAAACTTTAAGGGATAATAATCAAAAACTTTTAATCCAAGTTCAAGAAGCCAAGTCAAACTTTGAGGAACAAAGAAAACTAAGAGAAGAAAAGACTATTGAATTAAATACTCTTCAAAATAAATTAGAGGAGCAAAAAATTGATTTAAAAAATCAAGAAAATACCGAAACAAGAATAAGGAATGAGGTCCAAAATAGTAAGATAGCTTATGATAACAAAGTTGTGCAAGCTAAAAAAGAATTGGCCGGATTTACATCCTTTGCGACTGCTGCTGGCGGCGGCCTAAAAACTTTCGGATCTGGAAGCAACGGTTGGTATTTTACCCAACGAGATCCTCAATGGGGAAATGCCATACTTCCAGGCTCTTCATCATCAGTTATGCTTGCAGGATGTGCCGTCGCGTCTGTTGCAATGGTGTGTAAAAGCTATGGGCAAAATATATCTCCGCTTACAATAGTTTATGACTCAAACAATTTCATAGGAGGTGATTTATGGAATTGGGCTTTTAGTTGTTCCGGTAAGTCTACTGAATGGATTGGAACTTCCCAAGAAAAAGTTAAATCGTATGTTGATAACGGTACACCTGTGATATTGAGATTAGTTGCTCCCAGTGTGTCGGGCTTGCATTTCGTAGTTGCCTGGAAATCTGATGGAAATGATTTTATAATTCATGATCCCTATTTGGGCCCTGATAGAAAATTTACTGATGAGTATACTTGGTCACAAATAACCACCGCTATCGCGATACACTGATAGTTTTGTAGCATATAGTCCATAGACAAATCCAAAATAAAATACTAAATATTAAATATCAAATATTAAAAATTTGATTTTTAATATAAATGAAATCTTTAATTGTCTTACTTATTCTTTTCTTATTCTTAATAATTAGACCGATACACGGTGAGGCAAAAATATTAATTAACGAATTTCTAATCGATCCTCAACCTCAACAAGTTGAATTAATAAATATAGGATCAGATAGTGCCGATGTTTCTGGATGGTATTTGGATGATTCAGGAGGTACCGCTTACTATACGATTCCACAATCATCTGTAATTTATCCAAATTCCTGTCTTGTATTTTCCGGAGACTTTAATTTAAATAAAACCAGCGCTGATTCTTTACGGCTTTTTAATAACTTATTTTCCCCCACCTCTTCTTCCCCTCAGTTGATCGATAGCTTTTCTTATAAATCTAGTTCCGGGTCCGGTATCTCATATTTAAGAATCCCTGATGGTGAAAATCTTTGGTCTACATCTACGGCCAATCTCGGTCTATTTAATTCAACAATGACTTCATGTCTTATCACTCCGACAATTATTATTACCCAATCGCCGACACTAACAACGGCGCCCGCCCTCATCCCCGAGGTCGGGTTGAATAGCACAGTCACTCCTCAACCTACTCCAACTATTTATAGTGAAATTTATATAAATGAAGTTATGGTGAGTCCAGAATCAGGTGATAAGGAATGGATAGAAATTTATAATAACAATGATTTTGATGTTTTCTTAGTTGATTGGTTTATCGATGATCTGGAAAATGCAGGGTCTTCTCCGAAGGTATTTTTTTTAGAAATTGGGGCAAAAAGTTATGGGGTTTTTGATCTTCCCTCTTCGATATTTAACAACGACGGAGATACTACCCGACTTCTAGATTTTAATAAAAATCTTAAGGATGATTTCGAATATTCAAAAAGCGAACAAGGAAAAACTTTAGGAAGAACTTCATTTGAGTCAGATGATTTTTGCCTCCAAGAACCCAGTAAAAATTCCACCAATAATCCATGTATTAATCCAACACCGACGCTGATCACCCCTTCGCCAACAGAAAAAATAATTTTTCCTTTAATAACAAAAAATATTCCTTCTGATATACCAGCTGCAAAAAACAATAACTTCGATGTATCGATACATCGAAGTGTTAATTATCCCATTGGTATCGCTCAAGGTAATCTGAATAAAAATAATATTTTGGGGGTAACTGATAAAACGATAATCAACTCTTCTAGTAATAAATCTTTAATTGACCTTTTATGTTTTCTTTCTTTTTTTTATTCCCTATTAGCTATTGTCTCTATTTTGATTAAAAGTAA
>LBQC01000045.1:5343-8395 GCA_000990565.1 Candidatus Roizmanbacteria bacterium GW2011_GWA2_35_19
ACAGAGTTAAAAAAATAATATAGCATATAAGTTATATGAAAAGACATTACCTGACCTTTGACAAGTTCAAAAAAAACGCTCTAAAAGACTCCGTATTAAAAGCAGAGTACGATAATCTTCAACCTGAGTTTGCTATTATTGATGCCCTGATTAAAAGCCGGGCTAAAAATAATATGACTCAAAGACAGTTAGCTAATAAAATGGGAACAAAACAATCAGTCATCTCCCGTCTCGAAATAGGTCGCGCCAATCCAACTTTCTCTTTTCTTAAAAGATTAGCTAAAGCACTAGACAGCAAGCTCGAAATTCGATTCACTTAATTTCTCGATTTATTCTTCATTTTTTTATTATAATTTTGATAATTATGAATGGCTTAGCCCCCCCCGAACAGAATCCAAAAGAAATTATGAAAAAAACCTATCCTCATGTTGCTTTCCAACTTAATCAAGAAGTTGACACTTATGTTGGGGCAGATTTTCTTGAAGCAAGACAAAATGGAATAGATTTTAATAAACACCCTCTTTTAATTCCGGCATTAAAAGTCCAAGGAGAAGAGCGAAAAAATATCGTTAATAATTATGTTCAAGAGTACTATGATCATAATAGAGTTGAATTAGAAACTGCGAAAAAAACATTTCAAGACGAATGGGGCGAAGTTGAACCTGCTTTTTTTAATATTACAAATACCGTTTTTAATGAATATGAATGGCCATCTGGGGAATATAGAGGATTCCCTTCAATTTTTAATTGCAACCCAAGGTGGTTGGAAACAAAAAGTTTTCAAGTTTATGTAAATAACGTAGTTGGAGTATCTTATTCTGTTGCGCACGAAATGTTGCATTTTATTTTCTATAATTACCTCGAAAAAAAATATCCAGATTATGTGAAACAAATTGGAGAGGATAAACTTTGGAGTTTGTCTGAAGTTTTTAATGAAATAGCTTTTGAACAACCAGAATACTCAAAATTCAAACCTAATGTACCAAGTTCTTACCCAAAACTACAGCCGATGACAACCGCTCTTAAAGAAAAATTGAAAGGAAAACAATTTAATATCGAGTCTTTTATTGAAGCTTCAAAATCAATCTAACTATTATCATTAATCAATATTCTCTTTTGACTCTCAGCTCGATTTTATTTAAAATGAAATTTAAGTATGCAAAAGATAAGGCAATTTCTACACAACCTATTTATCCCCCATGAAAACAATAACTTTAGGGCGAGATCGCTCCACACTGATTTTCTAGGACTATATCTTATTTTTGCCTTGGTTCTAAGTTTTTCATTTAAACAAATTGGGTTAAATAATGTCTTAGGATTTGCAACTGATATAACTGTTGACAAACTGTTTGAACTGACAAATCAACAAAGATCACAAAGCGGTTTATCAGCACTATCTTATAATGATAAATTAACAGAGGCTGCCAATCAAAAAGCACAGGACATGTTCGCTAAAAATTATTGGGCGCATTATTCTCCGACTGGTTCTACTCCGTGGGATTTTATATTAAACTCTGGATATCAATATGAATATGCAGGAGAAAATCTTGCAAAAAATTTTCTATTTAGTGACGGAGTCGTTGACGCTTGGATGAAATCGCAAACTCATCGTGACAATATATTAAAAAGCGAATACGCTGAAGTTGGATATGCAATCGCAAATGGTACTTTAAATGGTGAACAGACGACACTTGTAGTCCAGATGTTTGGTAAACCGGCAAACGCTCAAATTGCAAAGAGTCCCGTAATTAATCCGCAGGTTGAAGCTCACGAAAAAAGCGAAGCTGCAAAACCACAGGAGATCGAGGTTGTACCTGTTGAAAGCTCTCAGAGCTTGAACCAAGAGTCATTCGTTTTAGCTAAAGAAACAAAAAAGACTTTTAATGCTCCAGCCTTTAGCTTTAATATGAATATTGTATTTTTTAGTTTTTTACTACTATCTTTAGCTTTAGATTTCTATTTTGCTGCCAGATTCAATATTATTAGAGTTGGAGGGAAAAATTTGGCCCATTTTATTTTCATTTTATCTATGTTAGCGGCATTATTTATTTTAAAACAGGGAGTAATTGTTTAATAATTTATGACACATTTATCTTTTCATTTAAAAAAAGAGGTGCGCCGTCATTTGTTTGATTATCTGCTACTGATCACGGCTGGTATCTTTTTCTTAATATCATTTAACGTTTTTAGAGGAGAACGACTACTTGAGTTTATCCTTTTATTATCATTTGCTTCGTTTTATATCATCTGGGGAATATATCACCATATTATTGAAGATACGCTCCATCTAAAAATTGTGGTAGAATATGTCCTCATTGCGTTTACGATAATTTTTCTCCCGATTTATAATAAGCCGATGATTTATTATCCAATTGAGGCAATGCACAAAGCTGGAATTAAAGATGTCTTAATTTCAACATCCCCTGATCATGCTGGTGACTTTGCCAATCTTCTTAAGGATGGGTCTGAATTTGGACTCCACCTTTACTATTCAATTCAAAACAATCCAAAAGGCGGGATTGCCAATGCAATCGGTCTTGCCGAAGACTTCGCTGAAGGTCAAAAAACCTTGGTGATATTGGGTGACAATATTTTTAGTCAAAATCTAAAATCCGTCGTTACGAGTTTTGAAAAGCAGGATAAAGGGGCAGTCATCTATGGAGTTAAAATGAATAATTTAGCTAAACAGTACGGCGTTATTGAGCTTGATAAGACAAATAAAGTCGTATCAATTATTGAGAAGCCTGAATTTCCAAAATCCAATATCGCTCAAGTTGGTATATATATGTATGACAATAGAGTTTTTAATTTAATTCGAAAACTAAAGCCATCGGCCCGGGGTGAACTTGAAGTTACTGATTTGAATAATGTTTATTTGAGGGAAGGTCACCTAACTTGTCATTTACTTGATTGGTGGATTGATGCAGGAACTTCATATGATGAGCTCTTGAAGGCAAATAATTTGGTTTTTGAAAAAATTAAAAATAAACAACTTTAAGATGGATTTTACACAGTTACTTCTTAATCTTGCCTTAACAATTACCACGATTCT
>LBQC01000046.1 GCA_000990565.1 Candidatus Roizmanbacteria bacterium GW2011_GWA2_35_19
TTAAAATACCTCCCCGCGGTAGGTAGGATAAAAATAGAAAAAGTTAAAATTTTGCTTATTTGGTCTCATAAAACAAATGACCCCGCCTGTAAGCGGGGTTATTTAATTAATATTTTTATTAACAACAATCCCCGCCCGGCTTGGGGTCAAAGTAAAAGTAAAAATTTTTGTTCTCTAAATTCTTCATAAGTAAAAAGAATTATACTCCTGATTCTATCTTTGTCAATTGATTTGATTGATTGTGTAAACTTTATATCTTCATTAACTTTGCTTCCAGTTCTTCAATTTCTCCTTGAGCGGGCATCCTACTTTCTGAAAAGGCCCCACAAACTTTCTTTAATACCGGCAACTGTTCTCTAGGAACTTGACTACGTTCTCCGCGAGTATAATGTAGTAAGTTGATAAAAAAATCAGGAAATCCACCAAGCTCACTTTGATCAAAAGTTTTTGAGACTCCCTCTTTAATTGCTTGTAGGAGTATTTTCTCTGCTAGAAACTCTGTTAGGCCATGCAAGTTATCAGTCGACGGAAAGATATGACGCTTATCTTTAGTTTTGTCCTTGTGGTATTGAAGAAGTGCTTCAATACCAGCCTTCCACATACCGTCTGTAATTTTAGTAAAATTACCAAGAAAACTGGCAAGGGTTAGGCCGGGAAATAATGAGACATTATTAGCCTGATCGGTCACATAGTCGGCGCCTTCAACGGTTGGTAGTCTTGTACCCCCAATAAAATGGGTGTGATTAAAGGTTGCTTTCATAACATCGTCAATAAATTTTTTGAGATAATCGGCCGAAGTGACCCCTCCGCTTTTACCAGATATTTCAAAATCAGCTGCCATCGCTGCTGTTTCGACCAGTTCTCCTTGATCTGGAGGATTTGACAGCGCAAAGACTGCGGCACCTAATTGTGCGCCTGGCGTTTTACCCATTGCATAGTTTGATGCTTTTATAATCAAATCTTTACTAATGAGAGCTGGAGCTGAAGATGCCCCGATTATAATTATAGCCCCACGCTCACCTAAACTATCTTTAAAACATTCAAATAAATCATCAAGTTTACAGTCGTCAATTGTCTTGTTATGTTTTTTTAGATATTTAGTTATTTTTTCGATCTTTGCAGGATCCTTTAAAACCATTCCAATATCTTCATGATGACGGTGTATTTTTTCTCGATTTTCCGTTAATAAGCCGTCCTTATCAAGGAAATACCAATTTTTTTCAATACCCGGATAAAGAATACGTAAGTGATGGGCAAGCCCCGAGTTCATCCCGCCGGCGCCGGCCGCAAGTATGATGGATTTGTTTATGTCTACATTTTTTGACTCTAGGCCTTTAATCGCAGTCGCAACAACTGCTCCAGCCCCTTCACTATCATCGTTGAAAACGGCCGTCTTAAGGTGCTCCTTTGCCCAATATAAATGCTCATAAGCTTTAACTCCTTCAAAATCTTCAAATTGAATCAAGCGAGTTTTAAGTCCATCCAATGCTTCAAGGATAAGATGAGTGTACGCATCAGCATCTTTCTCGGATATGTCCACGTTCCGTGTCTTTTGTAAGCCTTTATAGGTAGGATCTTTTCGTTTTTCTTCGGAAGTTCCAACATCAATACCAATTCCTAAAAGAAATTCACGGGGAATCCCGTTTTTTGTGCCAACTGTGTTACATGAAGCTTTTCCGAATGTGATCATCTGTCCGTCCAAGCCCTGATCCCCCAACCCTAGGATCCTTCCTCCATCGGTAATAACTGTTGTAAGATATTGAATCATCTCCGGGGTCCATTTCTGACCGGGAGCATAGAAATTAAACATTTTTTCTGCTTTATCCAAAATCTCTTGTTGGATTTTCCGAATGGCTTGTTTTTTTTCTTTACCTTTTTTTAAGTAATCATTTGCATCTTTTTGATTAAATTCAAATGTTAAAGGCCTTGCAGCTTTAGGTATTTTCTCCCTTACTTCAGCGGCATTATCTTTAAATATTTTACAAACGTTCGGAGTATAAAACAATTCGCCTATTCTTCCGGTCAGCTGGGAAGCTAAGCCTGGATATTTAGTTATAAATTGTGCGCCGAATTCTATCATTTTCCGTGACATTTGAACAGAATCTAACCCTTGCTGCGTGCCGTCTGCTTCAAGTTTTTTTATTGCAGTACCTATCGTTTTTAATGCATCATGCATCGAAAGCCTTTCGTTTTGTTGTATTCTACATTTGACTGTCATGAGGCGATATTATATCGTATTGGTGATTATAATTCAATTAACATAACAAATAAATATATGATTGACAAAAATAAAAAGCGGCGTATCATTAGTATTAATGAAAAAAATATTAATTGCCTTTTTAATCTTTTTTTCTTTCTTGCTTGTGAAAGACGAAGTACTTGCCGATTGGTGGAGTTTCCCAACAATCGCTATCCCTGATTTTACTTTGCCGACTGCGACTCCAACTCCAACAACTGCCCCACTTTTTAAAATTGATCCAGGAGTTTTTAAATTATTTTCAACATCAACCCCAGCGCCATCAAATACCCCGATTCCACCAACCGTTACAACCGCTCCGACCGTAGTCCCTCCAACCACTACCCCGACATTAACTGTTTAAAAAGAAGCAGAAACAACTGAAAAAATCTCGCCGACCTCATCAACCTCAGCTAAAACTGTTTCGCCCACTAAAAATCCCGAAGAAACAAAGAAATCCAGCCAAAAAGATTTGATTTATGCCGGAGTTTTAGGTGTCCTTGGATTAGTTATCCTCGCCCAAGCTTGGCCAAAAATCAAAAAATTCCTCCACGATAAAACCGCGTAAATATTATTCTTTCGGAAAGGCATTGATAATTTTTGAGAAGAATTCTGGATCTGAGCTACCATTTCCTACTAAAACTCCCGAAAGGTACGGCTGTATAAAATAGTCCCTAGCGTTTTCTCCTTTTACACTTCCTCCATAAATCACCTTTGCGTTTTTAAATTTCTTTAAAATCTCTTTTGCTTTTTTATTAGCGTCTTTTGCAGGTAGATTTACGCCCGTACCAACATTGCTTATAGGCTCATAGGCAATGATTCCAGAATAATCAGGATTTGCAGTATAAAATGATTCAAGCTCACCGGCAATATCTGAGATACAAACAATTGTTTCCAGGCCTTCGTCTTGGGCTAATTTATTTTTTGTGTTAATAATTTCAGGAGTGTCCCCTAAGTATTTACGAGAAGCTTTGTCAAAATTTCTGACTTCAGAGTGACCAAGTATTACATAATCAACAAATTCACCAATCATTTTAGGAGTAATTTGGCTAGTTTTTTTTGGATCAGCGTCAACGCTATCAAAGTTCTGAGCACTAATAATCACATTAGAATAGTTTAAATCGTTGACTAAAAAATG
This sequence comes from Candidatus Roizmanbacteria bacterium GW2011_GWA2_35_19, assembly GCA_000990565.1. Taxonomy (GTDB): domain Bacteria; phylum Patescibacteriota; class Microgenomatia; order UBA1406; family GWC2-37-13; genus GWC2-37-13. The sequence goes on from LBQC01000046.1 coordinate 3,375, forward strand.
AGTCCTATCTAAATATACATATGGTGGAGCAACTACAACCTTCGCTAAACCTAAAAGACCTTGGCGCTGGTATTGCTACTCTGACTTTCATTTAGATGTTTAGAATGTATTAACGCTCCAAAGTATCACTTTTTTACTTTTAAAAGTAGTTTTAAGCCAAATCTGATAGGATAATTTGATGATTAGTTGCCCAGAATGTAACCAAACAAGTGTCCGGAAAAATGGGATAATAGAACGGGAGATTATGAAAAAAAGTGGTAGGTACATCCAAAAAGTACAGGCTTACCGGTGTGATAATGGACATAGGTTTACAAGATCAGAGAGAGAAATTTGGGATGATAGTTTTATCGAAACGGTAGTCTTTGTTTACCTTCGTTGTCTGTCACTCAATACGACAATTGATATTATTAGGATGTTCTATGAAATTGAAATACTTACGAAAAGTTTAATATTGGATTTCATAGAAGCGGTCGCAGATGCTCTTCCTACACTTGACGATATTGACGGACTATTTCATCCAGTACGTAGTGGATACATTGCCGTTGACGGAGTTTGGTTTTCTGCTGGCAAAGAGGAGATTGTGCTACTGGTCGCTTTTGATCCCGTGACATTTGACATAGTGAGTGCTCGGTGGGAGAAAGATGAAACAGAGGCGGGATATGAATTACTACTTACAGATGTATCTAACAAACTAAGAGCCACTAACATTAAAGGAATTTATGCCGATGGTTATAAAGGCTTTCTTAGGGCTCTAAAACGGCTATTTCCGACCGTTCCATTACAAATGTGTGTGTTTCATAAAGAACTGCGAATGGGACAAATCGTCCCAATTAAAAGTGTAAAAGTTTCAAAACAACTGTCTCCTTTTCAAAAACATGACATTAAAGTTTTTCAATTATTATTCAGGGAGGTTATCTACGCTCCCACTAAAGACAAATCCGTAGAAGCACTTGAAAGGTTAAAAAGATATGTTGGTAGCGATACCCATGGTTACGAGGATAGATTCTTAAAAGCATATAGGTCACTCGTTCATAACTTTAAATATACCCTCACTCATTTTGATCATCCGGAGATGAAACGTGACAATAACTTACTTGAATGTTTTAACGGAATTATTAAACCTCGACTTGATTTAATGAAGGGATTTAAAATACAAGAAAACCTTGACCGTTACCTAAAATTATTTCTTCTTGAGTATCGATTTCACCCCTTAAAAGAATCCCGTTTCAAAGATCGGAGAGGAAAATCACCTTTACAGGTCGCCGGAGTTATTCTTGTTCCTTACTACAACTTTCTGACATATTTACGAATTCATCTCAACTTCAACTACCACCTAAAATCGACTTAAAAAGTCATATTTACCCTACCAGCGCCAAGACCTTGGGCTAAAGGACCTATTTTTTTTAACCAAGGTTCTATGAGTTCACCTGATCCTGATTTCTTCCAGTTAGCTACAATCAGTTTAGGATTTTCAGACATTTTGGCTCATTATACAGATCTAATGACCTAATTTCAATTATTTTTAAATCGTAAATTCAACCATGATAAAACCGCCTAAATTTATAGGGATGTCATCACTCCCTGTTTAATATACTGCTTGATCAAAGACTGGTATGGGACATTGATTTCATTGGCTCTTTCTTTGACCCGGTCAATAAGCCACTCAGGAATTCTAATTGAA
>LBQC01000047.1 GCA_000990565.1 Candidatus Roizmanbacteria bacterium GW2011_GWA2_35_19
ATTGTTTGTCTGTTTGCCTTATTAATGAGGTTTGAATGGGATAGATTATGTTTTTTCGCATATTCTGACAAAGGGATGATTTCTTTTCCTTCCAAATATGCCAATCTTTTATAATAACTACTTGTAAGGGCTTTTCCTATGATCTCTTCCATAGTAAAAGTAATACTTTTACTATCAAATTCTTTAAAAGCTTGATAATATTTTTTCCTATCAATAAATTTAATATTGACTGGAACAAATCCTTCTCGAATAAGTAGATAATTATTAATAACTCGTCCAATTCGACCATTACCGTCGATAAATGGATGAATATTTTCGAACGTAAGGTGGAGTCTTGCTAATCGCTTGATTATATTTTCGTGACTTGAAGCAAGATATTCGACCAACATTTTGATAAGTAATCCTACCACTTCCTGTGGATTTGGAGCAATATGGGTACCGACTCGAACAAATTCATTTTTTTCTCTAAATCTTCCAGCAATTTCGTCGCGAATATTTAATACCAACATTTTGTGAAGAGTCAAGATCATATCGAGATTTAATTCCTGTTCTTTTGCTTTTTTATCTATATAAGTAACGACACGTGCAAGATTTTTTGTTTCAAAAATTTCTCTTTCGGTAATATATCTATCGAGATCTATTTGAAGAAGTATTTTTTCTGTTTCTTCAAGAGTAAGAGTGCTGCTTTCGATTGCATTCGAGTTATAAACTTGTTCAGCTACTTCAGTTTCTGAAATTTCACGGTTATGTCAACATAATCGTGAAAAATAGGTTGATAATGCCTCATATTCATGATTATGAAGCCATTATTAGACTCGCTTTGCCCTTTGAAGCTCAAAGAGCGAAAGAGGGTGGTTTACACTGAGCGAATGAAATGAGCCGAAGGGAGGATATTTGAATTTTTTATGCACGAGTTTAGTTAGATTAAGACAATCTCAAATTAGAAAAATAATTAGCAACTTTTTTATTGTTAATTGGGATTAAGGGTAGATCAAAAAAAGTTATTGAAATAAATCCGTTATGAAGTGCCCACATATCCGTTCCTTCTTCAGTAACCCTGTTCTCTGTAAAAGCGCCTCCTGTTTTTAGATATCCTTCTGGTGTTTTTGAAAAAAGACTACCATAACTCCAATAGTAAGGACGAGTAACCACCCATTTACCATTAAATTTCCCTTCAGGTGGAAAATTTACACTTATAATTTTAGCTTCTGCTGGAAAACCTCTTTCTAAAACATAGTCAGTAATAATTTTACTTACTTTTCCGCTTAAATTAAAAAATTTTTCATATTTTTCAACAGGTTGTTTATTCTTTACACTATTAGTTATCTTATCATAAGCTTCATCTGACATCTGTTGACTAAATGCAATTCCTTTTACTCCGCAAATTGCTCCCTCTATTGTTGCAGCAACTGTAGCCGAAGACAAAAGCCAACCAACTGTAGCGTTTTCTCCTATATTTATACCTGATACTAAGAGTTCTGGTTTTTCTTTAACAATATGATTTAAACCAATATTTACACAGTCTGCTGGAAAACCGTCAATCACATAAGCTTGATGATTATCAATAAATTCCTTTTTTAATTTGACGTATTTGTTTACAGTAATTGCTTTTGATGTCCAACTTCTGATATGTTCTGTGCTGATAACTGTTAGATTATATTTTTCAAGATTTTTTATTAATACTGATAAACCAGGAGATCTAATACTATCATCATTAACAACGAACACATTTTTCATAAAAGTAATTATATCAAACCTAGAAAACTGTTTTTAAGAAGCTTAAATGCTGGAGTGTTTTGTGTTAGTAACTAAGAATATTAATAGATCTATTATTCCTAATGTTATGATTTTTTTCATATTCTTATTTGGAATTATTAATAATATTTTGAATTATTTGGTCAACTTCTTTTGGTAAATTACCAAGGTCGGCCTTTGGAAAAAACTGGGTCAAAATAATTGGTCTCATGCCGGAAATAAAAGTTTTTTTATTTTTGACATAAATATTGATTTTGCAGGGAAGACATAAGCCTATTTTTATATCTGCTTTTAATACCGCATATGCACTTTTGGCGTTACAAATTTCGATAATCTTAAAAGGCTCAATCTTAAAGTCCTTTTCATTCAAAGTGGCAGAGACATCGTGGATGTGAAGAACCCTAAAACCAGCTTTCTTTGTTTCTTGTTCAACAGCATTTACTGCTTCATCGAATGTTTTTTCTGTTATTACCGTATAGTCAAAGTCCATAATTTTTTAAAAAGTTATAACCTTATCACTGTCAACAATCAAATTATATAAATCTTCAATCCCACCAGCCGGGCATTCTTCATCACTTTTTTGTTTTCGGATCGCCAGGCAAGTGCCGCAAGCAGTAATTTTTCCACCTGACTCCAGGAATTTCACGACCTGTTCTTTAATGTTGAATTTAGGAGAACTCAACTGTTCATACTCTACACCTTTTCCCGTAAGAAACGTGGAAACAGTATCGCCTTTACTTAAAGCAAGATTGGCAAGCCGCAAAGCGTTCCAGACAGTTTCTGGATCATTCTGGCTGATGATAATTCCTATTTTCATAAAATTATTATAGCATTTTAAGCCGGAGGAGTCGGGCGGAATTTGGAAGAATTAATCTATCCTTAGTGGTTTAATTCCCCGACGCTTGCGTCGGAATATGTTTGTCATCCCCTTGAGCCGAAGGCTTCCCTTTGGGAAAGAAGGGGATCCAGTCTATCATTGCATTTTTAAAAACAAATAAGGTAATTTTAGTCTGGATTCCCTCCTTCGAGGGAATGACACAATACAGATACCCTGCGGGACGGAATATTGCCATTGTCACATTTGTATCGTTAAGATACTCTTTCCCTTCATATGAAATATCAATATATTTTCGGAAGGTTGGGAAAAGAAATATCGAAAACAAGAAAGGAGAAAAATATTTCTCAAGATGATTTAGGGTTGATTGCAATATGGATCGTTCTTACTTAGCTGAAATTGAGGAGGGTAAAGCAAATTCGAGTTTGAAGGTACTCTGTAAAATTGCAAGAGGATTGAATATCCAACTTTGGCAACTTGTTATTGAATTTTTTAAATAAAAAAATACTTTTAAATTTTGTGGTAAATTATTAGGATGGATTCATCTTTTTTAGAAAAAATATTTATCTCACAGTTCGGAGCAATCAATCCTCCATGGATTCATAAAGATGTATTTTATAAACTACCTTTTAATTTTTGTGACCGCTGGTGCAAAAGATGCAAGCTTTCCAATATCTGCCGAGTTTATCAAAAAGAAATAGAATCTGAGAAAAAATTTATCAAGCAAGGAATCGATCCAAAAAGCACTAAAGCAATGTTTTTATCCATGACTAAAAGTTTTGAAGAAACAAAAAAATTATTGGAAAAAGATATGAAAAAAATGAAAATAAAAATAATTGAAGATGATGATAAAAAATTTGAAATAGAAGAAAATAAAAAGGACAATTTGGTGAAAAATGATCATTTGACTCAAGTGTCAAAAAAATTAGCAATTTCACTAGTAAAATTAGTTGAAGATCTCCATTATTATTTTCTTGAAGAAACTCAAAAAGAAATTAAAGAACCACTTAGAATCCTTAATTATTATATGTATTTTTTCTCTGTTAAAATTCAAAGGGCAATATTAAGTGACATTGAGGAGAAAGAAATGAAATATGAAGATACTACTTTTGACTCAAAAAACTCTGCTTTTTTATCTTTTATTTCGATAATAAAAATTATAAACTCATTGAAAACTATTTCCAATTTTAAAAATCTTCATCGAAAAATTAATTTGGAAATATTAAACCTTATTTCTTTATTTGAAAATCTGAATTTTGTTTTGAAAGAAAGATTTGATTTAGAATATTAATAAAGAAAAGTAATCTATTTATCATATCTCCGATACATCTCGTTCGGGCATAAGCCATTAAGTACTTCATGTGGAAAATAATTCCAAATATTTTGAAAAAAATTAAGATTTTCAAAAATTACTTTCTCTGGAATTTTAAGTTTCACTGATAAATCTTTAAAAAATTGAGCAAAATGATTTTCATAATTTTCTCTGTACACAAAGTCTAATAATTTTTCAAAATTTACTTTTAATTTATATTTTTTTATCATAGAGTTATATTGTCTCTCAAGTTCTCCTCTAAAAACTTTCACTTTTATATCTTCGTCTGGTTTTTCCTCTTTTTGATTTTTTATAAACTGATCAAAAATATATTTAGGGTTAAATTTTTGTGAGTCTTTAGATTTTGAGAAAAAATTTAAAGATCTCTCTGTATAAGTAATTGGAAAATAAAGTGGGTCAGATCCAACCACGATCCACTTACCGTCGACTTTTGCTAATCTTCTGGCTAAAGTTCCTTTATCATTTGTGTTTGATGAACCTTTAATATCGTAGACTTTATAACTTTTTCCAGAAAAAATATCAACTAAATTAAGCCATTCACCTTTTTTGACTTCTTTTATCTGATACATTGAATATTTTTCTGTCTTTATTATTTGTTCCAATTCTTTTAATTGTCTTTCAGATAAACTATGAGGATTTTTAAAATAATATTGGCTAACTGGGGTTGCCTCAGAGATTGTTGGTTGAAAGTCAAAAATAAACCATTCATTAAAGAGTCCACTTAAAATTTTATGATCATATTTATCAACATCAATACTATTACCAAAGAATTCCTCAACTGCTTTTTTCAACCAAGTTTGATTTGAATTTGCGTATTCAATTATTTTTCCAAAACGTATTATTAGCATAAGTCAGAAACCAAATTTTTCATCGACGTACTCCTGAAAAACTTTTTTATCTTGAATAATATCATTAACTTCGTCAACAGAAAAATAAGAGGAGTCAAAAGTGTCGGAAATCCACGTCTCGCTTATTTCTTTGTATTCCGGATGATTTTCATCTTTCATTACCTTTATAAAATGTTCAAAGCCAACGTAGCTTCCAACATCTTCCGGTGGAGCAGCGTTTTTACCATTTACACAGACGGGGTAGGGTGCGTTTTTATCTAAATCATTTAACTCTCTTATTTTGACTGTCATTTCCCAACTATCTCCAAAATCATACAAAAATTTAAATTGAGTTAATTTTGTTTTAGCAATATCGTATAAGTTATATTTTGTCCAATCGAGCCATTCATCAGGAGGGTCTTCAATGGAAATATTTCCGTAGAATATATCTCGAATAATAAAAGCAGATAGATGATATCCCGTCCATCCCATGCTGGTAAACAGTACCCAAGCTACATAATTTAATTTTTCATCTCCTCTTATCCAAATCTTTCTCCAAATTTTCGGAGTCCAAAAATCCAAAGAGATTGTCAAATAATAAATCGGGGCTATTTTCATTCCTCAATTTTAACAAATGTTTTAAAAACCTAAAGCCCAGCTTGATTTATTAAAAATTAACCATATTGGTTTAATACCTCGAAGCTTCATTGCTTCGACACATGTTTGTCATCCCCCTGAGCCGAAGGCTTCCCTTTGGGAGAGAGGGGGATCCAGTCTTTAATTACATTTTTAAAAACAAATAAGGTGATTTTAGTCGTTATTCCAACGTAGTAAGACTTTTCATCGCAAAGAAGCAAGTATAAATACCAAATGTCTTTATTTTCCATAAAGTCAGTCTTGAGCTTACACTAAATCATCCTGTGCTTGCACTGAGCTTGCCGAAGTGTCCAGAGGGGAGGATTCGAACCTCCGAAGGTATAAACCAGCAGATTTACAGTCTGCCCCCGTTGGCCACTTGGGTACCTCTGGTTGCAGATGAATTATATCAAAAGTGAGGAAGTATTCCCAGGCTTTTTTCAAATAATTCCGTGTTATACTCATTGTTTATGACACCATTTGCTCATGTCACTGCCGGTTATTTAGTTACTCAAGCTGTCGATTTAATTAATCCCTCGCTTGGTTTTAATAGTCCAGAAATTATTATTGCAGGTATATTTGGAGCAAATATAATTGACTTTGATGTTTTTTTGGTCAAAAAACCAATCGAACATAGGAATACAATTTTTCATACACTAATTTTTTGGATTGGTATTTTTATATTTCTATTTATTATCGCCAACTTTTTAAATAATCAATTTATCACAAAGTTATTTTTATCTTTCTCGCTTGGAATTATTTCTCATTTATTTTTGGATTGGTATGCTGCGCGAGGTAAGGGCGTGGGCGGGATTAGACTATTATATCCATATTCAAAAAAACACTTTGCCATTATTATTTTCGGACTTATTACTTTTTTAAATAGAAGTTTCTTTTTGTTTTTGAAAATTTTTCGATAGAATATCGAAGCATTGTCCTTGGCATCACTTTATAATGCCTAATCAAAAACTCTTCCTCAATTTTTTGATTCTTTTTACCCACTTCCCTTAAAGCCCATCCGACCGCTTTATGAACCAGATCATGTTTATCGTTTAATAATATTTTAGACAACTTTATTGTGTCATCAAATTCGTTATCTCTAATAAAGGCAAATGTCGAAATAATTGAAATTCGTTTTTCCCAAAGATTTTTTGATCTTGATAAATTATAAATTATTTTTCGATCACGGTTAATTAAATAATTCCCAATTATTTTATGTGCGGTTAGATCAACTAAATCCCAATTATTTATATATTTTGTATTTTTTAAATAAAAATTAAAATATTCTTTTTGCTCAACTTCATTCGCTTTTTCAAATTTTAAGGTAAGTATTATTAGTGCCGTCAGTCTGATTTCGTGATATTCATTATGTAATAAACCACCAATCACTTTAAGGCCTGCTTTTTTATATTGAGATGCGATTGATCTTATAATTGGTACAGTCAATCCTAAAAATTTATCACCTTCTCCATACTCTCCAATTCCAGTCTTAAAGAATCTCGAGAGGTTTTTTGCCCTAACGGGGTCAGCCTGTTTATGTAGTTCTGACAGTATTTGTCTCAACATAATTAGATTTTATTATATAAAATATAGAAGCGGAGTCGGAAGTCTAGGGGTCAGAAGCTTTGCTTTAATTACTACGCTTGGCGCAGTAGCAGGCTTGCTTTATAACTCTTATAACAGCTTATATCTAATCATAACAGTTGCTTTTATGGTTCTTCTCATCTCATATTTTTTAACCGGAAGCATTTTAAATAAAGATAATGGAATAACAACAGAACTAGCAATTGTTTTTAGTTATCTAATCGGATTTTTTATTTCGCTTCAAGTCTTTCCTTATCATCTGATAATTGCAATGGTTATAATTCTGGTAGGCATCTTAAATATTAAAAATAAACTCCACTCATTTATTGAAAAAATTAAAGACTATGAATTTAAAGCTTTTTTAAGTTATGCGATTATCACCTTGGTAGTCCTTCCTTTTTTACCAAATCAGAATTTTGGCATTTCCGATATTCCAAATTTTTCAAGTATTCTTAACCTGATTGGAATAAACACGGTAAATTTAGCTAAAGTCCCATTATTTAATCCTTTTAATATTTGGCGGGTAGTTGTCATTATTACCGGCGTCGACATTCTTGGATACATACTTGAAAAAACTATTGGTCAAAAAAAAGGCTGGCTTTTCACCAGTCTCGCCGGGGGGTTTATTTCTTCAACCTCAACCACTCAATCATTAGCCCTTAAAAGTAAAAATTCTAAAGATATAAACAAGTTAACGGCTGGAGCGATATTTGCTAATTTTTCTAGTTTTACCCAACTTTTTATTTTAGTTGTGACAGTTAATGGCGCGTTTTTTATCAAAAGTTTTTTTTATATCTTATCTCTTCTTGTTACGTCGTTTGCGGCCGGGATTTATTTTTTAAATAAAGAAGAAAAGAGCACCGTTGACAATCTGACAGAAACTAAAAAAATTCTTAAAGATGATAAAATTTTTGCCTTAGGACCAGCTTTAAAATTTGCAGTTATTTTTTTGTTAGTTACAATAGTTACGAAAGTTTCATTAGTATTTTTCGGTGATCGAGGATTTATAATAACGGCAGCACTAGCATCGGTGACTGGGCTTGATGCAACAACAATTAATGTCTCACAATTAGCCGGGCACTCGATTTCTTATAAACTTGGACTAATAGCCCTAATCATTGCAAACGCAATAAATTTATTGACAAAGTCTGCTTATAGCTTCACTCAGGGAAATCGGAGATTTGCAATTAATTTTTTTGTTTCTTCGCTGATTATAATAGCAGGAAGCTTAGTGAGCTTAATTTTTGCTACTTAATTAATATAGTTACTTCGCCTTTAAATTTGTGATCGATTAGATCATCGGGTTGTCCTCTTAATATTTCCTCATATTTTTTAGTCATTTCTCGACAAACGACTATTTCTGGCTCCCACTTCAATGTTTTAAAACATTGAAGTGTTTCATTAATTCTATTTGGGGATTCGTAAAAAATGAAAGACATCTCAGGAAAGATATCTTTCAAAGATCTAAGTTTGGATAATAACTTATTTTTTTCTGACACTTTTTTAGGAAAAAAACCAAAAAAAGAAAAACCTTGTGGATTGCCACCAGAATAGATTAAAGATGTGGTAACAGCCGATGGACCTGGAATTACAACGAAGGGAAGACCTTTTTTTATGACTGTTTTTACAAGTAAATACCCAGGATCTGAAATTAAAGGGGTACCAGACTCTGATACTAAAGCAATATTTTTTCCTTCATTTAACCAGTCGATTATCTCAGGAAGCTTTTCAAATTCTCGCTCTTTGTAATAAGAAATAATTAATTGCTGATTGTTAATTGTTAATTGAGGGAAGCGAGCTTTTGCACCATCAAGGAGGATTTTAGCAGACCTGGTATCCTCAGCCAGAATGATTTCTGATGATAGTAGGGTACTCGCTTGGCGAAGGGATAGATCATCAAGGTTGCCGATGGGGGAGGAAACTATATACAACATAATATAAATTTACATTTTTCAATTTGAAATTTTCAATCAAATCTAAATTTTAAATTTGAAAAGAATTAAGTTTTTTTTACTAGAATTTTCTTTTTAATTATTTCGATGACGATTGGTAACAAGGATATAATTATTACTCCAAAAATTACTAGGGAAAAATTTTCTTTAACAAATTTTATATTTCCAAAAAAATAACCGGCGAAAGTTGCGACGGCCACCCACAAAAGTCCTCCAATTACATTGTATGAAAAAAACTGTTGGTATTTCATTCTTCCAACGCCGGCAACTTTTGAGTTTCTTCAATGTGACCCTCATCGATTGGAATTTTTGGGTGAGCAACGATTTTCTTTCCAAAAAAATAACCAATCCAATAATTAGCTGTATCGCCAAGAATTGCAGCAAACGAAAGTAGGATGAATAATACCCAGATATTTAATGAGCCCAAAGCGGCAAAAGCACCGGCTGCAAAGAGAAGCGAGTCGCCAGGCAAAAAAGGGGTAAAGACCAACCCTGTTTCCATAAAAATAATTAGAAAAAGAACGATATAAGTTGCAAGACCATAGGTTGAGATGATCTGACCCAAATGGACGTCAATATGTATTATAAAGTCGATAAGAAACTTTATTATGTCCATCTCACCATTATAGCTTCTAATTTTGTAAAAAGTATTATAAAATTAGAGGTTACAAAAATAAAATAATGAAAATAGGTGTGGAAACGGGTTAGGTAATAAGAGTTTGGAAAATAGATTTAGAATATTTCCAACATTCGCATTCAACTTTCTTAACCTATTTCCGAACCCAAATCTCAATTTCTAAGAAATAAATATGTTTAAACTTAAATCCTCCTTTTCTCCTACGGGGGATCAGCCTCAGGCGATTGAAAAACTGGTCGACGGTATAGAGCATGATTTAAAAAATCAGGTCCTTATTGGCGTGACTGGATCAGGTAAAACTTTTACGATGGCGAATGTCATTGAAAAATTACAGCTGCCGACTTTAATAATTTCACATAACAAAACATTAGCGGGCCAGCTTTATCAGGAATTTAGAGACTTCTTTCCAGAAAACGCCGTCTCATATTTTGTTTCATATTATGATTACTATCAGCCTGAAGCGTATATTCCGTCAAGCGATACCTACATCGAAAAGGAGGCCCAGATTAATGAGCAGATAGATAAATTACGTCTTGCCTCAACCGCTAACATCTTAACAAGGAGTGACGTAATTGTGATTGCATCAGTTTCTTGTATCTATAACATCGGATCGCCAATTGAATACGGAAAATTTATTTTATCGGTTCAG
>LBQC01000048.1 GCA_000990565.1 Candidatus Roizmanbacteria bacterium GW2011_GWA2_35_19
CATCTCTATATCGCTCAACCACCTCTATTTAAAATTCAATCTGGTAAAACTATTAAATACGCATACTCTGACAAAGAAAAAGATGAATCAGTCGCATCTTTAGCTCGTGAATCAAAAGTTAATATTAATATTCAAAGGTATAAGGGTCTTGGCGAGATGAATCCTGAGCAGCTTTGGGAGACGACCATGAATCCAAAAAATAGAGTCCTTAAACAAGTGATGGTTTCAGATAGTCAAGAGGCCAACTATGTTTTTTCGATGCTTATGGGCGATGAAGTTCCACCAAGAAAAAAATTTATAGTTACTCACGCGAAGATGGCGAATTTAGATTTATAATTTGAATTAAATTTAAATTAGAATAAAAATTTCAAATTAAAAATTAAAAATTAAATAATATGAATATCAATAAGGTTTCTCCCGGTAAAAATGTCCCAGAAGAAATTAATGTATTTATCGAGATACCACAAGGTGGATCAATTAAATACGAACTAGATAAAGAGTCAGGTGTTATTATGGTCGATCGATTTGCCTTTACTGCCATGGTATATCCTTTTAATTACGGATTCATCCCTGGCACTCACGCTGAAGACGGGGATCCCGCCGATGTTCTTGTTATTTCATCATACGCTGTTTTACCTGGTGTGGTTATTCCAAGTCGGCCGATTGGAATGCTTGAGATGACGGATGAAGCCGGAATAGATACTAAGATTATTGCCGTCCCGACTGTCAAAGTCGATCCATTTATGAGCAAAATAAACGAGATTACCGACCTAGATGAAGTAACACTGAAAAAAATTCAACACTTTTTCAATCATTATAAAGAGCTTGAAAAAGGCAAGTGGGTTAAGACAAAAGACTTTTTAGGTAAAGAAAAAGCCTTTGAGGCAATTAATAAATCAATTAAATAAGTCTATAAAGTCCGTTAAGTGAAAAGCCCATAAAGTCAAAACTTTAAGGACTTTAAAGACTTTATAGACTTTTGACTATAAATATGTCCGATTTAAAGCAGTCCATTCAGCAGGCCGAAATCACAACCGAAATGAAGCGGTCGTATCTTGATTACGCGATGAGTGTTATCGTTTCACGCGCTCTTCCTGATATCCGTGACGGGCTTAAGCCAGTCCATAGAAGGATTCTTTTTGCCATGTACAAGCTTGGCCTTTCACATGGCTCTCGATTTTCAAAATCAGCCAAAGTCGTCGGAGAAGTCTTAGGTAAATACCATCCGCATGGCGACTCCTCGGTCTATGAAGCCCTCGCCCGTCTGGCACAGGACTTTTCTATGCGATACCCACTCATCAAGGGTCAGGGAAACTTCGGGTCTATTGATGGAGACCCGCCAGCTGCTATGCGATACACTGAAGTAAAGCTAGCCAAAATCGCTGATGAGATGCTTGCTGATATCGAAAAAGAAACCGTTACATATACCGATAATTTCGACGGCACTCTTAAAGAGCCTAATTTCCTTCCATCAAAGCTTCCAAATTTGCTACTTATGGGCGCTGAGGGAATTGCTGTCGGTATGGCAACCAAAATTCCACCTCATAATTTAACAGAGCTAGTTGATGCCATAATTCACATCATTAGCAAAGCTAAGATAAATAAACCAAAGGGAGAAAAGAAAACTAAAGTTGATAAAATTATTGATCCTCATCAGGCATCTGCTGATTTAATAAGTCTTACAAAAAATAATTTGACATTTGATGACACGATTGAAGAGTTAATGGAAATCGTAAAAGGCCCGGATTTCCCAACGGCTGGAATAATTTATGGAGCGACTGAAATTAAACAAGCATATATGACCGGACGCGGATCTTTGATGGTTCGAGCCAAGATTACCGATGAGGAGATGGACAAAGGTAGGATGGCCATCATTGTAAAAGAATTACCATATCAGGTGAATAAGTCAGCTCTTGTTGAAAAAATAGCTCACTTAGTTAATGATAAAAAAATCGTTGGAATCTCTGATTTACGTGATGAGTCAGATCGAGACGGCATAAGAGTTGTTATCGAATTAAAAAGAGATGCTTCTTATAAAAAAGTTTTGAATAATTTATTTAAATATACAGAGCTTCAGACTTCTTTCCCAATTAATACTGTGTGTTTAGTCGACGGAATCCCCCAAACATTGGGATTAAAGTCTATCCTTGAAATTTATTTGAAACATCGTGTCGAAGTTATTGCAAAAAGAAGTGTCTATGAACTCGTTCAAGCAAAGGCTCGCGCCCATATCCTAGAAGGATACTTAATCGCCCTTGATAATATCGATGAAGTAGTTGAAGTTATCAAGAAATCTAAAGACGAAGCGACTGCTAAAGCTTCCCTTATGAAAAAATTTGGGCTTTCAGAAATTCAATCACAAGCTATTCTTGACATGCAGCTTAAGAGATTAACCGGTCTTGAAAGATCAAAAATAGAAGATGAATTAGCTCTACTTAAAGAAACAATCGAGTATCTTGAATCGTTATTAAATGATATTTTTAAAGTTTTTAAAGTTATTCGCGACGAACTCTTTTATCTTAAGGAAAAATACGGTGATGAGCGAAAAACTCAGATTATTAAATCCAGGCCCGGTGAGATTACTGATGAACAACTCATCGAAAATAAAGAAGTAATCGTCGTCCTCACCAAAGAAGGCTATATAAAGCAAATTCCTCGTGAGACATTTCGTATCCAAAACCGGGGTGGTAAGGGAGTTGCTGGCATGGAGACAAAAGACACTGATAATGTATATTATATAACCTCAGCGATGACTCATGATCATATGCTTTTCTTTACTAATCAAGGTAGGGTTTTTCAAACTAGAGTTTGGGAGGTTCCGGTTGGCTCTCGGACATCAAAAGGTAAAGCCGTAATAAATCTTGTTGCCTTAAAGCCGGAAGAAAAAATTACTTCGATTTTGTCATATAACAATATTATCCTTGAAAAAGCTAAGTCATTGTTTGTTGTTATGTCAACTAAATTGGGAACGGTCAAAAAATCATCATTTGAGGATTACTCAAATATAAGAACTAATGGAATTATTGCTATCCGTCTTGAAAAAAATGATGAGTTACTCTGGGTTAAACTAACTGATGGTAAAAAAAATGTTATTTTAGTTTCAAAAAACGGCAAATCGATCGTCTTTAAAGAAAAAGAAATCCGCCCGACCGGTCGCGCTAGCATTGGTGTTAAAGGTATGGATCTTGACGTCGGGAATCAGGTCATCGCCGCCGATGTCTTTGATGATACTGAATTTAAAAAGGACCTTTTAGTACTAAGCGATAAAGGTATAGGGAAAAAAACTAAACTCTCCAATTTTAAAGGTCAGCACCGTGGTGGGAAGGGGGTAAAAACCGCCCCGATTGATAATAAGTTTGGACATATTGCTTTTGCAAAAATTTTAGAGGGCGAAGATACAACTTTAATTATTACCTCGGCGATGGGTCAGGTTGTAAAAATGGAGCTTTCCTCAATCCCGTCCCGTTCGCGCACTGCAAAAGGCGTTATCCTTATGAGATTTTCTGGTAAGGAAGATCGGATTGTGAGTGCAACCTCCGTGTGATAAAATATATGCATGAAAATATCCGGCTTGAAGATCGCCGAATACCTCCAAAAAATTCTGAGCCACGAAGTCATAAAGTTGGGAAAAAAACATCCAGTTAAACTTGTTGTCTTTTTAGCTAAGGAAACTCCCGATCAACTTTCATTTGTCAAAATTAAGTCTCAGATGGCAAAAAAATTAAAGATAGGTTTTGAACTAATTAATTTTAAAAGGACTCCGCTTTTCCAAAAATTTGCATATTTGCTTAAAGAAAGAGCAGGGGACGTAAGCACAACTGGCGTCATCATCCAGCAGCCTTTACCACAAGAATTATCTACAGACAGTATTTATAACTATATTCCTGGTAATAAAGAAATCGAGGGAGTAAAAAAGAAGTCACCTTTTTTTCCAGCAATTGGTCTTTCGGTTTTGACAACTATTAAATATATTTACGGAGATCAAAAATTATCACCCAAGCTCTTCATCGATATCAAAAAAGACCGTTTATTTTTTAAGAAATTATTTAAAAATAAAAAGGTTGTCTTGGTCGGTCGGGGAATTACTGGTGGTAAACCAATCGGTAAATTATTGACAGAAGTCAAAATAAATTATTTAAGTATTAATTCACAAACACCTGATGCTCAAAATTATTTTAAAAATGCCGATCTTATTATTACTGCAGTGGGTCGAAAAGTTCTAGACGCAACCATGCTCAAGCCAGGCGTTGTCCTTATTAATGTCGGACTTAGAAAAGAGGGTAATCGGCTTAAAGGAGATTATGATGAAGATGAAATAAAAGACATTGCCTCAACCTATACGACAACTCCAGGAGGAGTCGGACCGATTGATGTCGTATACCTCTATAAAAATCTCATCGATGCCGCCAAATTACAAAAGTAAGAGTTGGAAAATAGAAATTAGGCTTGGAAACGAGTTAAGATGGTGGAAGTAGGAAGATAGGCTGAACTAATTCCAACTTCTATCTTCAAGCTTCCTAACTCGCTTCTAGACCTAACTTCCATCTTCCAATATCTATGATATCTATGAAATTAATAGTAATCACGGGCCAGACTGCTACAGGTAAGACTAATCTCGCATTTGAATATGCTTTAAAATTTAACGGCGAGATTGTGAACTTTGATTCAAGACAAATCTATAAACACCTTGATATTATTACAGGAAAAGACCTGCCAATAAAATCAAAGATCCCCACTTCGCCCTACGGGCTTCGAGGGGCAAGCAAAAGTCAAAAGTCAAAAATGAAATTCAAAATTAAAAACAAAACGAATAATTTTGACATTGTATAGTCAAGAGGGGTAAGACGCCAATTCTAGTTGGCGGTACGTATTTTTACTTAAAACATTTTCTATATGGTTTTGATGTTTCACCTGTCCCTGCCGACCCAAAGCTTAGAGAAAAACTAAATAGTAAATCAGTCGTTGAACTGCAGAATATACTTAAAAAAATAAATTTAAAATCCTTTGAACAATTGAATAATAGTGATAAAAATAACCCCCGAAGACTAATCAGAAAAATAGAAATCTTAACCAGTAACCAGCAACTAGTAACCAGTAACCACCAATCACCAAGCACCAATCACCAACCACTAATCACCAAATTCATTGGCCTAAAATATAAACACAAGGAGGACTTAATATCTGCAATTAAATTGAGAGTTGAAAAAAGATTGGAGCAAGGGGCACTTGATGAAGTGCAATTATTATTAAAAAAAGGTTATAAATCTTTAGACCCAGGTCTTAAAACAATTGGCTATCAAGAATTAATTCAATATTTACAAGGAAAGCTTACTAAAGACAAGGCAATAGAAATATGGACTAATCATGAAATACAATATGCAAAAAGACAACTAACTTTTATGAAGAAGGATAAAAATATTAGTTGGAAGACCATATGACAGAAGATCTTCGACCACCAGGTTTTTTTCAAAGACCTTCTCAACTTAATTCAAGCAGGCGAACTCTGGAGGCTTGGTATTAAGCCACATCTCGATGCTTTAAAATTAGAAATAACGAGAAAGTTCGAGTCAAAACCTCGAATAAAAAAGCAAGGGGACACACCTCCTAGAAAAACAATACCTTTAGAAAGTAGCGATCATGATGGCCGAGCAAATTATCACGGTCACGTCATTGGAGGAAGCTCACGATAATTTTAGATTTTTATACTTTTATTAGCTTCTAATACTTTTTTTCTCAAACCTTACGTTTTTTATATTTTTACTTGTCATCCCCTCGAAGGAGGGGATCCAGTCTACAATTTTACTTGTCATCCCCTCGAAGGAGGGGATCCAGTCTATAGTTGACAAACATTTGCAATCATTGTTTGTCACTCCCGACCTGATCGGAAATTTATATAATTAGACCATATGTTTAATAAAACATATTACGTCTACATTTTGTCCTCACAAAAAAATGGAACTTTATATGTTGGAGTAACTAATAATCTAGCTAAACGAATTTGGGAACATAAAAATAATAAAGTTGAAGGATTTACTAAACAATATAAGGTCCATCAATTAGTTTATTTTGAACTTCATAAAAATCCTGAACTCGCGATAGTTAGAGAAAAACAAATAAAGAAATGGAATCGTCAATGGAAGCTTAGGTTAATTGAGGAAAAAAATCCGGGATGGATAGATTTGTATCAAGACATTTTATAAGAAATATTTAGTCTGGATTCCCGTCTTCACGGGAATGACACAGTGTGAGTAGGATATTTTTCAATAAATCACTCTAATTAATTGAGTAACTTAAGAACACTGGATTAGTCATCTTTCAATGATATTATTTCACGAATATCTTCAATAATTTGATTGGTTAATTTATCTATATCTTTAAAGCTCAAAATTTCTCTCAAATATTTTAAGATATTTATTCTTAATGTTTTACCATTAGTCTCAGGAATTGCCTTATCCTTTAAATCAATTAAAAATACTTCAAGAGTTTTTTCCTCATCGTTGAAAGTAGGGGAGGGACCGTAATGCATTGCTCCAAGATATTTTTTTTCATCAACCATAAACTGAACTCCATATACTCCTTCTTTCAAATCTAAGTTTTCAGGAATTTCTAAATTTATAGTTGGGTATCCTAATTTTCTCGCTCTACCCCGTCCTTTAATTTGATGGCTCGTAAATGTAGTCATTATTTAACCCTGGTTGACTGGACAACTTTATACATATAGATAAAAAGCGCCGCCGCAGCTATGAGTTGAGTCGGAGAAAGGAAAGTTTTATACAAAAACATATCTATAAATATGGCCAGGACCGGAAAGGTTAATTCTAAAATCGTCGATACTTTTACCTCTGTCTTCTTTAATCCTTTGTAATAAATAAGTAGCCCAACCATTCCTGTTGAAAGCGCAATAACAATAAATCTTAAAGCCTGACTGAAATTTATTGTCACTAAACTTGACTGGGCGTTTAAAATATAAACAAATATGAGAGATATCACTGTCCCCATCGCAAATCTAAGCCCTGTCACTACTTTATCCTTATTATTAATGAGTGCATATCTTGAGAATGCTGTCGATGATCCCCAGGCAAAAGCAGCTCCTAATGCATATAGCGCTGCCTCGATCGTCCCTGATCCCGTTTTGAAATTCACGGCACCATTTTTAAAAGTTACGAAAAAGGCGGCGACTACCGCAAGCCCCGCCCAAATATAATATTTCTTAGTGGTTTTTTCTTTAAGCAAAATCTTGGCAAAAAAAATTGCGAAAATCGGTTGAAGTTTTTGTATAAGAAAGACGACACTAAAAGAAATAAAATTTACTTTTAGAAGAGCAGTTGTGAACCAAAGAGTTCCAAGGACACTGCTTAATAAACTGACAAGTGTAATCGCTAAAAATTCTTTTGATTTGATTTTAAACCCTTTTAGGTCTTTTAATAAAAATGGCGTAAGAATAACTAAGCCGATTAAATGCTCAAAAAAAACTATTGTAATTGGGGGAAGTACATAAAGAGATCTCCGTATTATCCCATCAAGCGCCCATAGTATTGCTGCAATAATAATTAAAAACGGCCCATTCTCAAATATCTTTTTCATATAAATTTCAAGGTATGTTCTGGGAAAGAGGAGACGGATCGTCGACGATTGATCCAGAACATTCAACCATTATACTACTTTTTGTTAAATAATTTTAAGAAAGCTTCCTTTGGTATTTCCACTTTTCCAATCATTTTCATTTTTTTCTTGCCTTCTTTTTGTTTCTCAAGTAATTTTTTCTTACGCCCGACGTCGCCGGCCCCGATTACTTTACCGCTTTTGATTAGCACGTCTTTTCGAAAAGGAGAGAGGCGAGCGGATGCAATT
>LBQC01000049.1 GCA_000990565.1 Candidatus Roizmanbacteria bacterium GW2011_GWA2_35_19
ACGCCGTATTTTTTCAGAATTGGAATGATTAAGGCCTTATATTTATCCATATAAGTATTATAACATTTTTGCCAAAATCAAGTAAAATGAAACTATGGCCGAGTTAAGTCATCTCCAAATCCGTAATCCTAAAGACGATGAGATCCTTCGACGATGCTCAGGATAAACTCTGATTGAGGCGGGAACCCAGATCTTTGCCTCCCTCCTCCCGACCGAAGCGGTCGGAGTTAGGTCGTTGGAGAAAGATCTTTGAGAAGTTTTTTTATATTTTCTTTAAATGACGGCAGGTCTTCTTTTATCGTATCCCAAACAATCTTTAAATCAACTCCAAAATATTCATGAATAATAAAATTTCTCATCCCAATTACTTTTTCCCACTCAATGTCCGTTTGTATATTTAAAAAATCTTCATCTAAATTGTTTGCGGCTTCTCCAATTACTTGAAAACTTCTAAGAACTGCGTTATGAGTTTTTTTATCAGTTGTAAAATCCTCTTGTGAGGATGTGTCTTTTATATAATCCTCTATGTCTTCAATTGCTTGAAGAATATGGTTAAGAAATAACGAATTATCCTTTTTCATATTTGATAAATAACCTTTTCATCTCGCAAAATTCGATCTTTCAACATCGGATTAACACTTCCATAAGTTACAAGATCTACTGATCTTTTTAAGCTTTTTTGAAGATCGATTTGCATTCCAGCCATGTCAAATAAAGTAGTTCCCTTGGCTGGCTCTATTAAAAGATCAATATCGCTTTTTTCTGTTTGTTCGCCGCGAACGACTGATCCAAACAAAGAGGCGCGGCTGACGCCGTATTTTTTCAGAATTGGAATGATTAAGGCCTTAGGGAACCCAGATCTTTGCCTCCCTTCTCCCCTCTTTTGTCCCCCTTTGGCGAAGATGGTTAATCCACCCGAAAACCTATGCTTTTGAAATCTATCTCATTTCCCAGACTTTATATTTTTATGTGACGACTCCTTCCCAGTCGGAGACTTTGATCAGCAGTTTGGTATCTTCATCATTCCCTACTTCAACCGTCAAAAAGACCGGGGACCCGATGGATATAGTTTTGAAATCAAAAAGACTTTCGGTCGGCGAAGTGGCCTTAAATTCTTATTCATATTTTCCGACTAAGACATATTTTGATTTCAAAGATGTCGATCCATTATCAGCCCTTTTAGGCTTCCTGTCAAAGCAACCGGCTCATTTAAAATTTTGTGTTCAGATCGCAGTCACCCCCGCTTATTTTGCCTGGGCCGATGCGGCCGTATCTGCCGCCAAGCATCTGACTTATGATGAGACGGCCGATAAATACGGCCAAAACCCACAGAAATTGCTAATCATGAAGAAGGCCTCTTTTCAAGGTGGGAAAGCTGCCATTCGACTCCTTGTGGGATCAACAACTAATGAAGTTGACCCATATCCTTATTTAACTAATTTAGCTGGGACTTTCGGTAGCTTTTCGCTTGGTGAAGGTAATCAATATGTATATAAAAAGAGAGTTTTCTTTAAGGATGCCTTGATTAATCGGATGAAGGCAAGAAAAATTAGTTATTTTGAGCGCCAACAGCAGATCTTGAATGCTCAGGAGTTGGCGACTCTTTGGCATCCACCCGGTTATTTACTAGCCGGAATCAAAAATATGGCATGGGGAAAAACTCTTTTAGGCGAACCGCCGGAGAATTTGCCGGTTGTGCCTGGACACCCTCAGGGTGACCAGAGTCAACCAGGTCACCCTGAGGGTGTCGATATAAAACAGGATATTAACTTTTTTGCCAAGACCGAGTTTAAAAATAAAGAGACAATTTTTGGAATTAAAACGGAAGACCGGAGAAAACATGTCTATATCATCGGTAAGACTGGCGTCGGTAAATCGACTCTCATTGCCAATATGGCGATTGATGACATCCGTAAAGATCGCGGGGTCGGAATTATTGATCCACACGGTGATTTATCAGAAACTATCCTTGACTACATCCCAAAACGTAGGATGAATGATGTCGTCTATCTTGAGCCTTTCGATACGGAAAGACCTTTTTCATTAAATGTCCTTGAAATAAAAAATAAGCAGCAAAAAGATTTAGTCGCAAGCGGTATCGTCTCGATTTTTTACAAACTTTATAAAGACAGTTGGGGCCCACGTCTTGAATATATTTTAAGAAATGTTATCTTAACACTTCTTGAGTCTCCGGGCGCAACCCTCGTTGATATTCTCGGTCTTTTATCAAATGCCGACTACCGGAAAAAAGTCGTCCGTGAACTTACTGACCCTGTCCTTAAAGATTTCTGGGAGAAAGAATATGCCAAGATGCCCGACCGCTTAAAGGCCGAGGCGATTTCCCCGATCCAAAATAAAGTTGGTCAATTTGTCACCTCAAAAATGATAAGAAATATTATTGGCCGGACAAAGTCTTCGATTGATCTTGAGCAGATAATGAATGAAGGAAAAATTTTAATTTTAAACCTTTCTCAAGGAAAACTCGGAGAAGACAATACCGCTTTACTTGGAGCGATGCTTATTACCCAAATTCAACTTGCCGCCATGAACAGATCTTTTATCAAAGAAGCCGACCGGAAAGATTTCTTCCTTTATGTTGATGAGTTTCAAAACTTTGCTACCCAGTCTTTTATAAAAATACTGTCTGAAGCCCGCAAATACCGACTGTCTTTGACTCTTGCCAATCAATATATTGAACAGTTGGATGAAGAAGTAACCAGGGCTATTTTTGGAAATGTGGGAACTCTTATGTCATTTGTCGTTGGCGCCCGCGACGCTTATGTCCTCACCCGCGAGTATGCCGAGATTTATACGGAAAATGACCTCGTGTCATTGGGTAAATTTGAAGCGGTCCTCAAGTTGTCAATTGATGGGATGACATCGGCTCCCTTCCCGGCCACCACTCTCCCACTTCCCGCGCTTAAAAATGATAATAAAGATAAAATCATCAAACTCTCAAAAGAAAAATACGGTAGAAAAGCATGATATGATTATATTTAAGTATGAATAACAGATTCTGCATCGATAAAAAAATATTTTTACTATTGTTGATCTTGATTGAAATAGTTTCTGTTTTGACAATTTCAATAAATAAACAAAATAAAAAAATTACTACTTCCCGCGCTTCAACAACAACCCTAAGTCCTGAGTCGGTTATTCAAGTTATATATGCTTCTCCAAAAGATTTTTTACAAAAAGTTGACCAAATAAACAAATCTAATGGTGGAAGTTTCCGTCTATTGCTTACCCCCGGGTTATATAACCTAAGTCCTTCAATTATAAGTGCTCCTGTGACTAGTGATAAAGGGTTTGGATACGTCGGAACAAAAGTGGCATTGAAAATTTCTAATCTAAAGCATTTAGAGATTAATTCAACCAACTACTTTAAAAAAATTGTTAAGCCGGATATTTATTTTGAAGGTGAAACAGGTTTATATTTATCCAATATTGAAAACGTTATTATAAAGAATATAAATTTAATAGGGGGGAAAGTACGTCAGTATAATGATCCTGCAGGAATAATCACGTATGAAAAACAGATTGATATCGGGATCGGACCATACGATGCTTTACGTTCGCAAATATTGATTGAAGGTTCATCACAGGTCACAATTGATAATATATCCTTGGAAGGAGTAGCGCTTGGCAAAGATTATATTCCCGATGGCGCGGCGGGCGTAAGAGGGATTACGGTACTCGGAAATAAAAGCATTGCTACTAAGGCTTCCATAACTGATAGTCAATTCGTAAATAACACCTGGGATTCTATTTTGCTGATTGGAAATGTTCAAGGATTTGTATCGAATAGTAATTTTTCAAGAAGTGTGCAACAAATAAGCGATTACTACATACCACTTGGTCAAGCTCTTTATTTAGTTAAGTCGTTTGCTGGAATTGACGGCTCTGGTATCGCTGCTTTAAAAAATTCATATGTTGAAATTTCAAATGTATTATTCGAAGGATATCACAAAGTAATGGGCTTAAATAGTAGTCAAGGTGGAAAAATCACAAATGTCCGATTACATCAGTCTAACGATTGGAATCTTAACGATCCATTTATGGGCTTTTGGCCACTTTGGATACTTGACGGGACAAATAATAACTCTAAAGGAAATTTAACTATAAAGAATCTATTTTTCTTTGATAACATCAACCCATCAGTTGAAGAGGCAAAACGAATACCTTATTACTCAGAATGGCTTATAGGTCTGGGTAAATTAAATAAAGTTGAAATCGATGGATTGCGGACTGCTTATAATTACTTCCCAATTGAAATAACATATCCATATGATATTAACGATTATATACGTTTACCTAGTAGTAATTTTTCAATAAAGAATTGGAGTGTTGCACTTATAAAACGTGTTGAGAACGGCCGAAAATATCCTGAATTCAAAAGAAAGCTGTTACATGCGTGTTTCGTGGGATGTAAAATTGATAATCCTAGTTTTATTGAATACAGCTTTCCGAAATGACATTAAAAAACTATTAATCTTTTCAAAAAAAATACGGAAGAAAAACTACTTAGGATTATTTTCAACGGAGTTGAATATTAGTATTAATTTTATATACTACTTATTCATTGTTAATTAAATAAAAAATGGCCGAAAAACCTTATTCTCTTCTCTTTCAAGGTTCAGCATATGATTGGCCACAATTGGGTCTTGGACTCAATGCTGAAACTCCGGTTTCTTCAGATAAATTAAACGCAATCGCTGTTCAAAATGAATCAGATCCAAACAATATCTATATACTTTTGCTTAAAAATCCCTCTTTAATTATTGGTTATGCGTTTGCAACAAGAATATCTGATGACTCCGCAAAAGCTGAAATGATTGCGGTTAGTCCGGCATATAGAGGAAAGGGCTGCATGGGAATACTAATGGATGGACTTGAGGCTGCCTTAAGTCAAAGACGTTTTTCATTTGTTGAGATGGATGCTACAAAGCGACTAAACGTCAATAAAAGTATTAATAATCATTATAAAAATAGAGTTGTTTCTTCCAAAGAAGGCAGAGATACAACGTATTTTAGAATTAGACTATAAGTAATCGGTTTAGATTTTGGGATTATTGGTATAATTACTTCTTATGAAACTATCGATCGGAATCGTCGGTCTTCCAAACGTCGGGAAAAGCACGTTATTCAATGCCCTACTAAAAAAACAGGTGGCAAATGTGGCAAATTACCCGTTCTGTACTATTGAGCCAAACGTCGGAATTATTGAAGTCCCAGATGAAAGGCTCCCTGTCTTGGCTAAAATCGTTAACACAACCAAAATCGTGCCCGCAGCCATAG
Organism: Candidatus Roizmanbacteria bacterium GW2011_GWA2_35_19; assembly: GCA_000990565.1. Lineage (GTDB taxonomy): Bacteria > Patescibacteriota > Microgenomatia > UBA1406 > GWC2-37-13 > GWC2-37-13. The sequence continues at coordinate 5,299 of LBQC01000049.1, forward strand.
AATTTTATGACATCGCCGGTTTAGTCCGAGGGGCCTCAAAAGGTGAAGGGCTGGGAAATAAGTTTTTATCCCACATCCGAGAAGTTGAGGCAATCATTCACGTTGTCCGCCTTTTTGAA
>LBQC01000050.1 GCA_000990565.1 Candidatus Roizmanbacteria bacterium GW2011_GWA2_35_19
CGTTATTTTGTCTCCGGAAAAAGGCGGAGTTGTGACAATTGTTTCAAAAAATATTATTAGTGCGCCTTATTATTTTCTAGAATCGAGAGAGCCCTTATTAGATTGGAGTAATATTAGTCAATCCGCAATTCAAACCTTGAGACAACAATTCAAGAAAACTCCGTTGGCAGGCTCTCTTCATGGTAAAGAAATCATGGGTAGTTTGGGAAATATTTTAAAATTTATCCAGACAGGGAGTTAAATTAACATTGATGAAAACAGAGCCTCTATCAATTTATCGACCTTTTATCGATCTACCTTTGGATATCACTTGGCTTGACAGATTTGACCGCTCGATAATTCATCCAAGATTGTTTAACTCTTTTATACCCGAATCTTTAAAAAGGCCTCCTTATGAGAAAAAACCATCAGGAGGAACAGCCTATATATTACTTGAAGCGTCAATAGGGTTTCCTTTAAAAGCAGGGGATGCTGGTCATACTTGCGGCGCCGCCTGTGGTAATTGTTATTTAATAAGAGGTGGGTCAAGGCCGGACTACACGCCCTCTCCAACGGAAGCAATCTGGATGAAACACACTTTAGAAACAAAAGGTTTTGACGTGATTTTTACTGGAGCGGAATTGCTTTCTTTACCTGGACATTTTGACGCTGGTTTATTTGACGAAAAACCATATTTATTGACTAGCGGATTAGTAATAGCTGCAAATCCCGAAAGGTCTTTAAGATCTATTGCTAAGGCAGGTATAAATAATATTCAGATGTCTCTTCATGGCGCTGCTAATATTAAAAATATTTTTAGAGGTGTGCCTTCGGAGATAGTCATTAGAGCGGTAAATAATATCCAAGCCTTCAATAGGAAATTCAACACACATATTGGTATAGTTTTGAATATTACCGTTGGTAAGCACAATCTTGAGTTTTTGGAAAATATTGCCGATTTTGTCTTGGGAAATCAAAAAAACGGCGGGCTTAATTGTGATGGAATTAGATTTAATAGACATAAAGCATCTGGAGGAAAATTTATTGATCTTATGCTTGCTGAACCAGATTACGATGAATTTTACGGGTCGGTTAAAGGAATCAGAAAAAAATATCCGCTTAGTGAAACAAATAAAACTGTAAATGTTTCCGGGGACTTTGGAAAAATTAAAAGACCAGTTAAATCTGGGAAGATACCTTATGAGTGTCCGGCCGGTATTCCCGGGGGCGAAATCACCATTGTTCCAAGAAGAGGCGGAAAACATGAAGTTTATTCTTGTTTGGAGGTTAGAAACGAAAAATTACAAATGGGAATATTTTATGGAAATCAATCAGAGATTAATCCGGGGCAAAGAGGTATCTTGGCATTACACACAAGACCTTTTGAAAGCCTAAAAGATGACAGACTAAGGGTCCAACTTACACTTGAAAAGGATGACGACGGTTGTATTGCATATGTATTAACTCAAGGAGACTCTGCTTCTAATCCTGCGTTAAATTATCTTCAGACAAGTTTAAATGTTAATCAAGCCAATTTAATTATTTAGTTTGCAATTATATTACCGTTGTTACGTTGTCCAAGACTATCAATTGACAAAAATAAAATCAGGAGTATAATTTCTCTTACTTATGAAAATTTTAAGTAGCAACAATTCTTGGTATTATGACCCCAAACCGGGCGGGGATTGTTGTTAACTAAAAAAATAATAATTAGACAACCCCGCACAGGCGGGGTATTTTTTTGGATTATGAAAAATTTAAGGAATCTAATAAGACAAACAAGTTATTACTATTGGGAACTGCTTTACGGCGGGGTGCCGTTTTAATGATTTTTTTCACTAACCCCCCCGCCGAAGAGGCGGGTTTTTTCTTTGTCCTTCGAAGCCCGAAGGGCGAAGGAGGATTATAAATTTATTATTTTACATATGTTAATCAAATTATCAGATGGGCGATCACTTCCGATTGAATTACATCGGATTAAAATTGTCCAAAAAACAGAACTGCAACCGATAGATCTTCGATTTAAGAAAATAATCGAAGCCGGTTGCAACACTTTTATATTAAAAAGTCGAGATGTCTTTATTGATATGCTAACTGATAGTGGCACAAATGCCATGAGTGATAATCAGCTAGCGGCGATGATGGTAGCTGATGATGCCTATGCAGGGTCTGAAAGTTTTTTCAAGTTGCAGTCGGCGATAAAAGACGTCCTTGGATTTAAGCTAGTTTTACCGGTTCACCAAGGTCGAGCCGCAGAACACCTGATTTCAAGAGTTTTAATAAAACCTGGAGATACGGTGATTATGAATTACCATTTTACAACAAGCAAAGTCCATGTCCTTTTTGCCGGAGGCATGGTTGAAGAACTTTGTATTGATGAAGCCCTAAATACAGAGAGCATACACCCGTTTAAGGGCAATATGGACATTGAGAAATTGAAAAACTCAATAAAAAATCACGGTCGGGAAAAAATTGCTTTCATAAGAATGGAAGCGACAACTAATTTACTCGGTGGCCAGCCTTTTTCGATGGATAATCTAAAAAAGGTGAAAAAAATTGCCGAAATAAATAAAATCCCACTCGTAATAGACGGAAGTCTTATTGCCGAAAACGCTATTCTAATAAAAAGACGCGAGAAGGGGTTTGAGAAGAAGTCTGTCGAAACGATTATCCATGAAATTATGAGTTTGGCGGATATCTTTTATTTTTCCGGACGGAAAAGTAGCTCATCGCGGGGAGGGGCGATTGCGACTAATAATAAAGAGTTGTTTGATCGCATGGCACCATTTCTACCGGTATTTGAGGGATTTTTTACATACGGCGGAATGTCTTCAAAAGAAATGGAGGCGATGGCTGTCGGAATCCGCGAAATGGCCGATGATGATGTTGCGGGTACCGTCCTTGACTTTGTCCAATTTTTTGTGAACCGATGTGTCGAGGAGAAGATACCGGTGGTGACACCGGCAGGAGGGCTAGCCTGTCATGTTGACGCCAAAAAATTCCTGTCCCATGTGCCACAATCAGAATACCCGGCAGGAGCGCTTGCCGCCGCCATGTTTTTGGTTTCTGGAGTCCGAGGAATGGAGCGGGGGACAATTTCGATGGAGCGAGATAAAGACGGACGTGAAGTAATGGCCGATATTGAACTACTAAGATTGGCCGTTCCACGAAGAGTTTTTACTGCGTCTCATATTGAGTTTGCAGTCGATCGACTTAAATGGCTGATTAAAAATCGCCATCTAGTCCATGGCTTAAAATTTTTTGAGGAACCACCGGTTTTGAGATTTTTTGTCGGAAAACTCAAACCAGTCGATGATTGGATGGAGCGACTAGTTATTAAGTTTAAAAAAGATTTTGGGGAGGACGCCTAAAATCTTTATAATCCGCCCCGACTTTACATCGGGGCGGAAAAATAAATATGAAAGTTACAAACATTAAAATTTCAAAAATTCGGGAACATGAGGCGATCGACCCTAATCATTTGGAAAAAGTAAAGAAAATGATTTTTCGATCAGGTTTCTTTAAAGAGCCGATCGTGATTGACAAAAAGACGCTAATCGTATTAGACGGCCATCATAGACTTAACAGCTGTCGAAAGTTAGGGCTTAAAAAGATTCCCTGTCTTTTAGTTAATTATTTAAAAGACAAAAAAATTAGGGTTATTGGTAGAAGAGATAATATTTTTGTAAGTAAAAATAAAGTAATAGAAATGGGATTAAGTGGCAAAGTATTTCCCCATAAGACTACCAAGCACAGGATACCCAATAGAATAAAATCATTAAAAATTCCTATTAAATTATTACTATAAATTTAATACCATAACCATCCTTTCCCGACCGAAGCGGTCGGGAAGAGGTTGGTATAGAGATCACAAAATCGATTGATTTTTACGGTTTTGGGAGTATAATATAACTACAATTTGGTAAAAGCGTTGAGGACGAAAATACCTCGTCTGAGCTGAAAAATCGAAAGAGATTAAAAGACTTAAGTAGATTTTTTCGGGAGTTCCCGTCAAAGAACTAGCGTGTGTCACAGCGAAACGGAGCACGTCAACAATAAGCTATTATTGTTACGTTTTCCCGCCCACATGGCGGGATTTTTTGTAAGACAATAATAGGAATCAAGGTGGTACCGTCTAGAAATAGGCCCTTGTTAAATCATGGATTGATTCCGCAGGTGGCAGAACGGCGATGCAACGCTCTGTAAAAGCGTATCAAGTAGGTTCAACTCCTGCCCTGCGGACTATGAAAAATAATTTAGGTAATTACACTCATCAAGTCAAAGACCCCGAAAGATTTATCCGTTTTGATTTAACGGAGGGTGATTGTTGGTTTAAAGATCAAGTGGCCGACTGGTTTAAAGAAATAAACATAGATGACATAATTCACTACCCAGATGAAAGAATTATTAAAACAAAAAAGTTATTAGCCCGCTGGCTTCATATGAAAGAAGAAAATATCGCAATAGGAAGCGGGAGCGATGAGTTGATTGAAATGATCCCAAATATTTTTATTAAACCAAAAAACAAAGTTTTAACTGTCAGTCCGTCTTTTTTTCGCTTTATTGAGTCGTCCCTCCGGGCTGGAGGAGAAGTTGCAACCACCAGATTAGACGGGGGTAGTGGTTTTGAGTGGAGTAATAAAACAATAAAAAGACTTATAAAAAAAGCCAAGGATAAAAGAGTAAAATTAATTTGGTTAGCGAGCCCCAATAACCCAACGGGGATAGATATTCCTAAACATTTATTATCAGAAATAATTAGACTCGGTAAAATAGTCATTTTAGACAAGGTATTAAATGGTTTTACCAAAGAATTGAGAGAAGCATCTCAATTAATATGGAATAACCCCAATTTGATTGTTTTATCGAGTTTTTCTAAAACTTTTGGTTTACCGGGCTTAAGATTTGGTTTTGCCATCGGGTCGGCAGATATGATTAAAAAAATTGAAAGTCAAAGACTTCCCTTTAATGTTGCCGGCCCGACTTTATTTATTGTTGAAAAGCTACTTTTATCCTTATTGGGGAACAAGATAAAAATTAATGATGGTTTGAAGTTCATCGAGGAGAGGGAATTTTTAAAAAGAGAAATCGACCAATTAGAAAATATTAGATTGGCGAGTAGCTCTATAACTAATTTTATTTTATTAAAATCGAAAGAAAGAATAAATTTATTTAGTGAATTATTAAAAAAAAGAATCCTAGTGACCAACTTAAATAAAACAGTCGGTATTAAAAATAAAAATTTTGTAAGACTAACTATAAGAGACAGAAAACAAAATAGGATCTTGTTAGAAGCTTTAAAAGAAATCGATAATCATTTTCATTAATTAAAAGTTTTATTTATAATAAACCATATGAGGACGAAAGAACGATTGGATTTAATCAAACAAGTTGGGGAAGAGATTATTCAGGAAGAGGAGTTGAAAAAACTATTGGAGAGCGGTGAGGAGCTTATTGCCTACGATGGATTTGAGCCCAGTGGGCAAATTCATATTGCCCAAGGAATCTTAAGGGCTATAAATGTCAATAAAATGATTAAAGCCGGAGTGAAATTTAGGATGTGGGTCGCTGACTGGCATGCAATGGCTAATAATAAAATGGGCGGCGATTTGGAGAAAATAAAAATCGTCGGGAAATATTTCATCGAAGTCTGGAGAGCGTCTGGAATGGACCTTTCAAAAGTCGAATTTTTATGGGCATCTGACATGGCCCGCGATCCTGATTACTGGAAATTAGTCGTCCAGGTCGGGAAATCAAATGCACTAAAAAGATTTATCAGAACTGCCGAGATGATGGGCCGGGAAGAGTCACTTGATAAATTGACAGGGGCTCATATTATTTACTCTTGTATGCAGGTAGCCGATATTTTTAAGCTTGGAGCGAAAATTACCCAGCTTGGCATGGATCAAAGAAAAGTGAACATGTTAGCTCGGGAAGTTGGGCCATTACTTGGCTACTGGAAACCAGTCATCGTCTCTCACCACATGCTTATGGGCCTTTCCAAAGCTCTCCCTACGACCTCCGAGGTCGTGGGGGCTGGCTCAGAAAGCGCTATTCAGAGGACAATTGAGAGGAAAATGAGCAAGTCGATGCCGGATTCGGCGATTTTCATGACCGATACAACTGAGGATATTAAAAGAAAAATTAATAAAGCCTACTGTCTTGAAGGAGATATTAAAGAAAACCCAATTCTTGAATATTATAAATATATTATTTTTGAGTCCTTTGAAAAACTAGGAATAACGGATGTAAAAATTGAGCGACCGGAGAAATTTGGTGGCAATTTATCGTTCAAGACATTTAATGATTTGGAGAAAACTTTTGCGGAAAAACAAGTCCACCCGATGGATATTAAGGCCACTTTGTCCAAACTATTAGATCAGTTGATTATGCCGGTCCGACGCCATTTTGAAGAGAACGCTGAGGCAAAAAAACTGTTAGAGCAGGTCAGGTCATTCCAAGTGACGAGATAAAGACAGTCTTAATTAAGACTGTCTTTGTTAAGCTTCTTCTTCCTCTTCTTCTTCTCAAGCGAAAATACACTTGATTTCTGTTTTATTTTCTATTATTATAGAAAAAGACCGTAATAATAATTAACTAAAATAGAAAATAGGTCTGGATTCCCGCCTCTGCGGGAATGACAATGTATTATGTTCAAAATAGAATATGTCTGGAGAGATCTTCTTGATCGTGTAATCGAGAAAAGAAATCCAGATTTTACCATTACAGGGATAGCCAAAAAATACTCTCTTTCAACAAGTGTCGTTAATCATGCTTTAATTCCTCTTCGTAATCTTAATATTGTCAAAATTAATAAAACCTCATCAAAAGTAGTTGACTGGGAAAGATTATTATTTTTTTGGGCCACCAGAAGGAGCTTAAAAAAAGATATGATTTATTCAACTTTTAGTCCATTACCCGTTTACGATAGAGAAGGATTAATGCCGGCTTCAGTTATTCCAACAGGATTCACTGCCTTTCGTTATTTATTAAAAAAAACGCCAGCGGATTATGATCATATATATTTTTATTCAAATAACATAGAAAAAGTTATTAGGAGATTTCCGAAAAGCAAACGTCCGTCAAATATTTTTATTTTAAGACCTGATCCATATTTATTGAAATCAAAAAAACTAGGACTCGCTCAACTTTTTGTTGACCTTTGGAATCTGCCTGAATGGTATGCAAAAGATTTTCAAGAGGCAACTTTATTAGAAATTAGAAGAAAAATCGGATGACAAATATGTTTTACCAGCAGTTTTTAACTGACAAAAGTTTTACCATTTTATCTAGTCTAAAAAAACAGTTTAAATTTACCCTCATTGGCGGTTGGGCTGTCTATTTTTATACCAATTCATTGAAATCAAAAGATATTGATATGATTGTTGATTTTTCCCAATTGGAGAAATTCAAAAATGAATTTACGATCGAGAAAAACGAAAGATTAAAAAAATATCAGATAAAAATTGAAGAAATCGACATTGATATTTATCTGCCATTTTATTCTGATTTGGGGCTACCAGTTGAAAAAATTGTCAAAAAAACAACTTCTGTCAATGGCTTTACACTATTGGAAAAGGAAGTCTTACTTTTGACAAAGTTGAAAGCTTATCAAGATCGGGGAGCCAGTGTTAAAGGACAAAAAGATTTAATTGACGTTATCAGTCTGGTTTTGTTAGAAGATTTTGATTTTAAATGTTTATCAAGACTAATTGAAAAGTACAAGCTAAAAAAATATTTGGATGTACTGGAAAAACTTATTTTGGAGACTAAAGAAGTCCCAGAATTGAATTTAAATCAACATGCTTTTGCGAAAAAGAAGAAAAAACTATTGGAGCAAGTTAGGAGCTTTCAAGTGACGAGATAACGGCTCTAATTATTAAAATTATTTAGTAGATTTCTTCCTAAATCTTCTAGTCTTATATCTGAAAATATTTCCCGCCGCTTTTATTGGATTAACCACACTAGTCCAAGCAGTGAATGTAACTTTCCAACCCCATTCATCTTGTGCTTTTATTAACATTTGTTCATAATATTTTGCTGGGTGGGTATCGCCTAAGGAGATTTGATTTGCTAGGCCAAGGACTCCTAAACCGATAAAATCTGTTGTTGAATCTCTTTTATAAGGAGGCGCTTCTCCCTGACTACCTGAAGGCCTTAATACAGTTACTCCGGGGCTTTGAATTAATCTTGAAACCTTTTGTCTACCCACGTCTTCCAATACAGCATCGACCTTTGCATATCTTGGTATAACAACAACACCATCCATATTTGAATTTGGAGGCACTTCATTCGCATAGACAAAGGTAACTGTTTTTGCACCGATTTGTATTCGTTCTGACATTAGTTGATATTATATTTAATTATTCACTAATGTCAATATTATGCTGTATAACAAGTGAGCAGAGGTCAGCGGATGGTATACACTTTTTAGGATTTAACTATAGCGGATACCGTGACGAGTGTCTAAAATTATTCGATCTAGAATATTACAAG
>LBQC01000051.1:0-1319 GCA_000990565.1 Candidatus Roizmanbacteria bacterium GW2011_GWA2_35_19
GTAAGAGCTCATGGATGGGATCGTAATCTACCACCCGAAAAGCAAATTGTATTAAGAAAACAACATAAGACAGAATCGACCTTTTATTCTCGCTATACTTTTTATGATCTCGGATACAATCTTCGACCGACTGAAATAAATGGATTCATTGGAAACTATCAACTTCAATTTATCGATGAAATAATATCGAAAAGGGAGTCAAATTTTATGAAATTAGCCCCCTTGATATATGGAAATGTTAAAAAATATTACCCGATTAAATACAATCATATAGATCTTTTATCTAATTTTGCTTTTCCTATCATATGCAAATCAAAAGAAATACGTGATGAATTGATCGTAAAGTGTGAGCTTCAGGTAGAGATTAGACCAATAGTCGGTGGAAATATGACCAGTCAACCATTCTTTAAAAAATATGTGTCTGAGTTTAAAAAATTGGATTATCCTAATGCTAAGCTTATAAACGAGCAAGGTTTATATTTCGGTAATAATCCAGAAATGACTGATGAAGAAATCTCAGAATTGATCTCCATCTTCTCAAAATAAATATGATTATTTATCTTATAAGGCACGGCCAAATAGATAATCCTAAGAAAATCTTTTACGGTCGATCACTTGACCTTCTTTTGAGCACTGAGGGGAAAAATCAAATAGTTGATTTGGCCAAAAAAATAAACACTATCGGTGATAGAATTGAGCGGATTTACACTAGTCCCTTGAAGAGAGCTTTGGATACTTCTAAGATATTAAGCCGCGATCTTAAATCTCACCCTGATATTTCAATTAATCAAGATCTAATCGATGTATATATCCCAGCTTTGGTTGGTCAAAATCTTAAGTTAAGAAAGACAATTCATCAATCAGGAAATGACGAATATGGTCAGAAATATACTCGATTAGGAAATGAGAGTAGATCTCATATTGTAAAACGAATGACTGATGCTTTTAAAACTATTGTTGATAATTCTAAATGTAATGTAATAGCCATAGTAAGTCATGGAGATCCAATTAGATTTCTTTTGTATAAACTTACTCATTCTTACACAAAATTTATTCCACCTATGAATAAATTGGTCAAATCAGACTACCTGGAAAAAGGACGGGCTTTCAAATTAATTGTTGATAAGTCAGTTAATTTGAAAGAGGTAAAAATGATATAATTCAAGAGAAATATTATGAAAAATTTTTGGAAAGATAAAAAAGTGGTAGTCACTGGAGGTGATGGGTTTATTGGTAGTCATTTGGTGGAAATACTCTATTCTTACGGGGCGAAGATCAAGCTTTTTGTCAGAAACAAAGAGTTGAAAAAAATTCCTTTA
>LBQC01000051.1:1435-5721 GCA_000990565.1 Candidatus Roizmanbacteria bacterium GW2011_GWA2_35_19
GCTTGTGTTTATCCGCGACACTGCTCAATTCCCACTCCAGAATCGGAAGGTTTTATTGACTTGCCGGAACCTACAAATATCGGTTATGGTTGGTCAAAAAGAACAGAAGAGCTGCTAGGTGATTGGTATAACAAAGAATATGGGATGAATATTTCGATTGTTAGGCCATATAATGCGTATGGCCCAAGAGATAATTTTAACCCAGAATCTTCCCATGTGATTCCTGCACTTATTAGAAGGGTTTTCTCTGGTGAAAACCCCTTGAAAGTATGGGGAAGCGGAAATCAGACTCGCTCTTTTCTTTTTGTAAAAGATTTTGCACGTGGAGTTCTTGAAGTTTGTGAAAAAAACACTCAACCAAATGCAATAAACTTAGGGACTGATGAAGAGACAAAAATAAAAGATTTAATTTATCTGATTTTAAAAATATCGAAAGTCGATAAAAAAATTATTTTTGATACAACAAAAGCTGAAGGACAACCACGAAGAAATTGTGATACTACATTATTAAAAAAGGTCGTTGGCTTCAAAACTGAATACGATATCGAGAAAGGTCTTGAGGAAACTATTGAATTTTATAAAAAAAATTATTTAAAAAATGAATAGAAAAGTTAAAATTGGATTGTTGATATTAACATGGAATGAAATCGATGGCATTACCGAATTATGGCCGAAATTGCCCAAAAAATTATTTAATGAAATAATCGCGGTTGATCCGGGATCAACTGATGGTACCGTCGAGTATTTTAAAAAACATAGGATACGCTATATTATCCAGAAAGTAAGAGGGAGAGCTGAAGCATTCAGAATTGCTTTTAAAAAGACCAAGTGCGATTACCTATTAATTTATAGTCCTGACGGGAATGAAGATTATACTGATATACCAAGATTCATAAATGAAGCAAAAAAAGGTTTTGATATGGTTATTGGGTCGCGTTTTATGAAAGGTGGAGCCAATGAAGAGGACGAAGTGTTATTCCCAGCAAGAAAATGGGCAAATATTGCTTTCACTTTTATTGCAAACAAACTCTTTAATAAAAGTGGCATTTATGTTACAGATACTATTAATGGTTACAGAATAATTTCAAAAAAAATGTTTGCTAAATTAAAACCCGACACAGAAGGTTACGCAATAGAATACCAGCTTACAATCAGAGCTTTTAAAAATAACTTTAAAATTAAAGAGATTCCAACAAAAGAGCATCAGAGAATAGGTGATAAAAGTAAAGCTAGCTCAATTCCGACAGGAATAAAATTCTTGCAAATGCTATATAAGGAAATTTTTAGTCAAGCTCATTAAATGGTCAAAAAAATATTTTTTCTTCTTATATTTCTTTTGATAATTGCCTCCAGACTTCCGTTTTTAAACAAAGAGTTAACTTGGGAGGAGCCATTGGTTGTAAAATCGGCAAACAGTATTATTAGCCATGGTTTTCCTTACTATTACGGTGGAGAGCAATATAATGATAAGCCCAGCCTAAGTATTGATTATCCAAATAAAACTAACGCTGTAAATCTAGGAAAGCCACCATTTTTTTTATTCTTTGTTTCTATACCTGTTAGAATATTTAGCTTTTTCAGCGAAACAATAAAATTTAGAAGTACAATTTTTTTACCACAGCTTATTTTATTTATATTCTTTTACTATTATTGCTTAAAACGCTTTAAGTCCTTATTTATAGCCGCGTTTGGATTGCTTATATTTGCTTTTAATCCTTATATAGTTCAACTATCTACCCAACTTGCAATTGACGGAACAGTGTTGGCTCTATCACTTTTTCTTTTATTTTTGTCGTTCGAAAACTTGAATAAAAACTCTATTTTAAAAAATTATTTAACCTACTTCATTCTATTTTTTATTAGTTTTGGAATAAGACATGAGACGACAGTGTTTTTCTTGATTTCTTTTTTAATTTACTTAGTTTTAAAAAAAGAATTTAAAATATTATCAATAGTATTCACTACAAGTATTGGAGCAATATTTTTGTATTTTACTTTTTTCTACTTTTATACAAAGTCATTTGATGAAACTCTATTCCTTGCTCCAACAGGAATTATAGAGGGAGTTTTGAGTTCATTTTTTTATCCTAAATTATCCGGAGTTAATAAAAATATTTTTTCCGGTGGAGTTATGCTTATAGACCGATTGATAGTATGGGTTAGTCCGTTTTTCGCATTATTATACTTAATATCAATATCTAAAATAAATAAACAAAATGTCCTTTGGCATATTTTGATTATTATTAATCTATCGATTTTTTTTATAGTCGGTTGGACAGGTCATTTTATACCCCGATATTTTGCTCCAATAATACCGTTTATGATTTTATCAATTCTTAGTTTAATTAAAAAAATAAAATTAAATATAAAAATAATACTCTTATCCGTATTTTTAGTAACAATTATATTTTCTTTGGAAAAATTTACTATATTTTTAAACCTGCAGCGTGATTTAATCATTAATTCTACTCACTTAAAATATTGGATATTTGTTGTAATAGCGCTTTTTATATTTTCATTTATCAATAGACTTAATAAGCTTTTTATTGCTCTACTTATCATTTCATTATTTATATGGCAAATTAGAGTAAATTACAATGATTCCATTAGCCCATACTCTTTTACTAGTCTTTATGGAAATTACGGTTACAGAGAGGCTGGGCTATATTTAAAAAATACTTTAAAAACAAATGATATTATTGTTACAATGGATGCGATTGGTTTTTATTATGATAGAAAATATTACGATTGGTATGAGACTTACCCATACCCAAGTAGAAATAAACATTTTCAAGAGGTTTTTCTAAGCAAAGACAGCGATATAAAGGCAATAGCATTACCTAAGGCAGATTTTTTGACACCTGAGGTAGATATGTTTAATATTAATAGCAATTCTTATGAAAACAAAGACTTTGGAACAATTAAAGTCTATATTAAGAAGTAATTGGCTTTTCGTTTTCCTAACGTTTTTATACTGCTTAGTGCAATACTTTTTTTTGCAAAATAATACTGTTCCAATGCAATGGGACGATGCATGGTTTTATGAGAATTCCATTAAACTATTTGATAACATTAGTCGCATTGGATTTATGCAAGGGATTTTTGAATACGTTAAAATTGGCCAAACTAAACCTCCGTTAATCAATATGTTGATGACCGTTTTTTTCTTTCTATTTGGTAGAAACATGAATTCAATTATTCCTTATTTTTTATTTTTAATTTTATTTAATAATATTCTTTTACTTGCATTATTTCAGCGTTACAAAAATCTGAGTCTTCCAATTAAGATCCTAGCTTTTAGCCTCCTAAACCTTTCTCCGATTTCTGTAGGCTTATCTCGTATCTTTATGGCTGATTACCTCATGGGAATAATGATTTTTTTTATATTGATTGAATTTACTGGCCAAAAGAGATCTTTTATTTTAGGTGTATTATTGGCACTCGGCCTTCTAGCTAAGACACAGTTTATTATTTATATTATTTCGATATATGTTTATATTTTATTTTCTACTTTTAAAAAGCCAAAAAATATATTTATGCTTATTTTCCCTAGTTTAATTTTATTTTTCCCATGGGTTATATACAACTTAAAAATATTTATCGACTTCACTTATAATATTTCATTCGGTGGAGCGAGTAAAAATTACTCGTTGGGTGGAATATTCGATTTAAATACTTTTAAAGTATATTGGCTGCAGATTATCAATTACGTCATCGGTGCTATAAATCTAGCTGGAATAATATTGTTTATATTTTTAGCAAGAAAACAAAAAAATAAAGTTCATTTGAATAAGGATTTATTTATTGTTTTAATTTCATTATTTCTCTTTACGCTTATTCTTAGCTTTAATGTCAATAAGGCTTTTAGATTTGCTTATCCTCTCATAGTGTATACTGCTTTTCTTGCGATATATGTTTTCAAAAATTTAAGAAATACTTTGTCATTAACAATTTTGTCCATAGTAATTTTGGTACTTTCATCTTTTAGCTTACTCAATACATCTTTCCCAAAATTTTCTATTACTAGGGAATTTAAGTCAATACTGTTTTTTTCACCAAACTTAGGGACTAATTATCCGTTCAGGCGAGGGAATTGGAAACAAAAAGAAATATTAGAAGAAATAAAAATTGTTTCACGTAACAAAAAATCATCTATTATTTTTTTAGGAGATTATCAGTATTTTAATTTAAATAATTTTTCGTTATATTCTACTTTTAATAATTTTCCGTTCAATATCGGAACAATCGCTTACTTTTCTAAAAATTTAAATAACGAAGAAGTATTT
>LBQC01000052.1 GCA_000990565.1 Candidatus Roizmanbacteria bacterium GW2011_GWA2_35_19
CGCATAGAAAAAAAGAGCGAAAGAAAGAAACTTTAGTGCCCCGATTTTATGACCAAAATGTCCGGCAGGAAGTGCTAATACTATGCCTGATAAAGATAAAATTGATGTTAAAAAACCGACTTGAGTGAGATTCAAATTTAAATTTTGCTTGATGAATGGTAAAAAAAGAATGATACTTGCTAAAAATCCATCATTAAAAAAATGGAAAGTAAATAATTGAATTAATTTATTTTTCATATCACTTTGTCCTCCACAACTTACCACTTGCCTTTTCAGTACTATTCGTACAAGGCTCGTGGAGCGCTTGTTGGAGGACTTAAGAAATTCTAGTTCCTCTCCGCCAGCTGATTGATCGGAAAGAATTTCTAAAGTCGGGATGGTGAGACTTGAACTCACGACCTCGGCGTTCCGAACGCCGCACTCTAGCCATCTGAGCTACATCCCGATTAAAAGTTATTATATCAATTATTTGAATGATTAAATAATCAAATCCGACAAATATACAAATATTTGTTTATTTGATTATTTGTAGTATTTGTTTATTTATCATTGTTTACCTGTAGCAGGTTTGGTCTCTGCGTGTTGTTGCCCAGCTGCTTTTTTTTGCGAAAAAATACTTCTCCTGGCCTTACCTCGTGGGACATTCGAGTACGCCTGCTGCTTTCTTTTTTCCTCCTCTTTTCTTTTTTTATCCTGCTCGGCAAGTACCTCTTGCCTTTTCTTTTCCTTTTTTAATTTTTCAAAGTCAACTGGAGTGTGGTTTTTGTTTTTTGAAAGTTCTGGATTTTTTCCGGTCGCCTTCTCAAATTGAGCACTTTTACCGACTTCCGCTTTTGAGGAAGATGAAAAAGGATTTAAAGTTGAGACGACTGATTTAACAGTGTTTTTTGCAGTCGACTGGCCTAGCTCAACCAGCTTTTCGAATGTATCTTCTAATAGTTGTCCTTTTGCCATACAAGTCTATAAAGTCTATAAAGTCTATAAAGTCTATAAAGTCTTTAAAGTCATTTTCTTTATGGACTTTATGAACTTTCGACTTTATGGACTAAATAATACCGAGAATTGCTTTTCCTTTTTCAGACATTTTTTCCATTGACCATGGTGGATCAAATGTCAGGTCGATAATAATATCTTTTTCGGAAATACCTAGTTCGCCGACTTTTATTTTAATATCTTTTTCAATTAAGGAAATCAAAGGGCAACCAATTGTCGTTAATGTCATAACAATTGTAATTATTTGCGCATTAATTTTTACGTCATAAATTAACCCCAAGTCAACGATTGAAATATTTATTTCAGGATCAAGAACGTCCATTAATTTAGACATGATCATTTTTTTTGTTGGTTTCATTACTATTAAAGTATATCAACTGATATAATGAGATTCATATCAAAGATCAAAAATCAAAGATCAAAAACACACCTTAAAAATCAAAAACATTAACATATTTGTCTTAAATGTATGAATAGCTATAAAGTACGGTTTATTCCACTTGGGGGAATTGTTGGAGTTACGAAAAACATGTACCTTTACGAATTATATGTCAAAGCTCAAAGCTCAAATGTCAAATCTGAGTATATAAATTCTGATGACTATGTTTTGCAAGATATATTAATTGTTGATTGTGGAATCGGGTTTCCCCAGGAAAAAGAATTAGGAGTTGATTTTGTAATCCCTGACATCAGTTATTTAAGGGATAAGATAAGCAAAATCCGGGCCGTATTACTTTCACATGGTCATGAAGATCATATTTCCGCTCTCCCCTTTCACTATAACGACCTAGGTAAACCTAAAATAATCGGTAGTAAATTAACTTCGATATTTTTGGAAAATAAATTTAAGGAGCATCAGATTAGAGCAACTGTTGATCGAGTCGACTTTGATAAAGAATATATCTTAGGAGATTTTAAAGTGAGTTTTATAAAAGTAACTCACTCGATACCGGACACTACTCATATCCTCATAAAATCTCCGGTTGGGACTTTTTATCATGGACCTGATTTCAAATTGGATTTAACTCCTCCGTATGGATCGCCTCCAGATTTTTATAAAATTACAAAGGCCGGAAATGACGGTGTTTTATGTTTACTTTCTGATTGTCTTGGTGTCGAGCGCCCAGGCCTTACTCTCTCTGAGTCGATAGTTGGGGCCACTTTTGAGGACGAGATGAGAAAGACCAAAGGTAAATTTATAATGACGACTTTTTCTTCAAATATTTCTCGTATTAGACAATGTGTCGAGGCGGCAATTAAATTTAACCGGAAGATTTGCTTCTTAGGTAGATCAATGAGAGAAAATACAAAGCTAGCGGCCGAAATTGGATATTTACCAATTCCAGAAAGTTTATTTGCAAAAGAAGATGAGTTATCAAAAATTCCACCCAATAAAGTCTGCCTTATAGTAGCTGGTAGCCAAGGTCAATATGGATCAGCCCTTTCAAAGTTGGCCGACCATCAAAATCCAAATACAAAAATATATCCTGGTGACAAGATTATTTTTTCTTCAGACCCGATCCCAGGAAATGAAAATGAAGTATATTCAGTGATTGAAGACTTGGTATCACAGGGAGCTGATGTCGTCTACTCAGACATTGCTGACCAACTCCATATCCCAATTGGAGGGACAATTCGTCACCAGAGACAGTATCAGAAAATGGCCGTCGAACTTGGATATGATGCTAATAAGGTATATATGATCAGGGAAGGCGAGACAATTTGGTTTTCAAAGGATCGGGTGACACTTGGGCCTACGATTGAAACAAAAAATATATACGTAGATGCATACGGAGTTGGAGACATTGGGAATGCCGTCCTTCGTGATCGAAAAACAATATCTTCTGAAGGAATTGTATTTGTATTTTTAATCGTCAATAGTCAAGGACTACTGACAATGCAACCTAAAATTGCATCCCGCGGCTTTGTATTTGAAAAAGAAGAAGAAAGGCTATATCAGGGTGGAATTAAAATAATAGAGAGCTTAATGAAACCAAAGGGTGGAGTGTTAGGCGACACAAATAAAATTAAGAGATCAATAATTAATGGTTTAGAAAATTTTTTCTACAAGGAAAGAGGCAGACGACCACTAATTGTGGTTGAGGCGATACAACTATGAATTCTTTACCAAATAGTCTAAAGAAGATTTCGCTTTTTCTTGAAAGATTGCCAGGAATTGGTGAAAAAACGGCTAATAGGCTCGCCTTTTATTTTTTAAGGTTGCCCGATTCGGATTTAAAAGAATTTGCCGAAAGCATATCAACTCTTAAAGAAAAAACAAAATTCTGCAAAGAATGTTATAACTTAACAGAAGACACACTGTGTCCAATTTGCATGGATCAAAATCGTGATAAATCTTTAATTACAGTAGTTGAAACGGTCCTTGACTTACTTTCATTTGAAACAGGAAATATATATAACGGGATTTATCATGTCCTTCATGGCAAGATTGACCCTATGAATCACATCGGACCTGACGACATAAAGATAAGTGAACTAATCTCAAAACTCAAAGCTCAAAACTCAAAAATAAAGGAGATAATTTTGGCGACGAATCCTGATATGGAGGGAGAAGCGACAGCGATGTACATCAAAGAAAAAATCAAAGATTCCACCTTCGCCAAGGCTTCGGCGGACAAGCAAAACTCAAACGTCAAAATTACTAGGCTGGCGTATGGGATGCCGATTGGTGGGAATCTTGAATATGCTGACTACATGACTTTGAAAAAAGCAATCGACGGAAGGAATAAGTTTTAAAATTAAGACACTTAAGACACCCTGAGGGTGTCTGAGGATTTCGTGCCTGGTCACCCTGAGGGTGACTAAAACAAGTTTTAAATCTAGAGGAGGTTTTTTATTTCCTCAACGATTAGTGGGGCGAGTGATACTTCTTTAAGTTGGGGGAAATTTTGCTCAGGTTTTAGTGCAATTGAATTACTCATAAATATTTTTTCTATCGGGCTTTTTGACAAAATCTCCTGAGCATTAGGCGAAAAATCATGATGTACTATGCATGCTAAGACCCGCTTCGCTCCCCTCTTAAGACAAAATTCGGCGGCGTGGACAAGCGTCCCGCCTGATGTAATAATATCGTCAATTATGACACATGTTTTATCTTTTACTTCACCATATAAATTTAAAGCCTTTGATTGATGGGCGACATTTTGATTTCTTCGTTTTTCGATCACTGCAATGTCAACATTGCTACTATGGAAAAAGTTTTCGGCAAATACCTGGGCTCTTTCGACCCCGCCTTGGTCAGGGGACACAATCGCGACTTCATCGGTATTTTTATGATGATTTAGGTAGTGGGCTACTTCGCGGCCAAGTACAGCAAAAGCGGAAAGATTTTTAAACGGAATTGAGAAGATCCCTTCGGTACCTTCATCATGGAGGCTTATTGTAAATACTTGAGAGAAACTAATGACTTCAAGAAATCGAATAATCACATTTACTGATACAACTTCACCGGGCCTGTGCTCTCGATTTTGACGAGCATAGCCAAAGTATGGGATTATCCCGATAATTTTCTTTGCCTCCATCCTTTTTAAAGCGTCAGCGAAGAAAAAAAGCTCCATCAAATGGGTGTCAGTCGGATTTGAAGTCGGTTGAATAATAATACAATCCTTGTCTTTAACTTTCTCTTCAATAGTTACTTTAATTTCTGAATTATCATAACGGATGACTTCGGATTTACTTAGTGGTATTTTAAGTAATTCAGATACTTCTCGTGAAAGATTGGGGTTAGCAGAACCAGTGAATAACTTTAGCACTTAAATGATTAAAATTTAAAAATTATTGTCCCTGTTGTTGACTTGATATTTCAATTAACTTGCGGGCTGCGAGCTCCTGAGTTTTCTTAATTGCTTCGTTAACTGTCTCAGCGATTCGGTTCTCAGTAATCCCATCAACTTCAATCGACTCAATAACCTGGTCACCGCGAACGATGACTTTGACACCATTTTTCTCGACTTCAACCTGTTCTTGTTGAAGAGCCGCTTGCATTTTCTGTGCCTGTTGCTGTAATTTTTGTAAATCTCCGAGTCCTGATAATGGATTAAACATAAATATTAGTCAAAAGTCTATAAAGTCTAAAGGTCCTTAAAGAAATTTATTTTTATAGGATAAGCTTCCATTAGTAGTTTTATAAGGTGAGTCAACTGCTTTGTATCAAATGATAAATTTTCAGAGCCCTCAATTACAACTCCCTTTTTTTTCAATAACTCAAGCCTTAATGATTCTAACATGTCTTCAATTAAATTCTTAAAATTTCCACCTGATTCTCCAAACTCAGCAACCCAAGTAAATGCCGAAGTCACATCTTTAGTTGCCATTATTTGTAATAAATTACCCTTACCTTTTAGACCAAAAAAATTTTCTATTGATTCAAGCGAATTAAGTTTTTGAGTGATGATTTCTTCAAGGATTTTTGCAGCGTCGCGAAAAGAGGATTCGCTATGTCTTGCGATAACTTTCAAAATCTGATCATTAAAATTCGCCTTCTCGGATGCGGAAATTCTTTTTAACATCAAAATAATATCCGTTTGGCTGGCTTTTCCAAAATTTACTTTGACGCATCTTGAGACTATTGTCTGAGGCAACTTTTCTAGATTGGTAGTCGCAAGAATAAACACGGCTGATTTAGGTGGCTCCTCGAGAGTTTTAAGTAGAGCGTTAAAGCCGTCAGGCGTAATCATGTGCGCTTCATCAATAATGAAAATTCTCATTCGTCCTGACATTGGAAGAAAAGATGTCTCTTTAATTAGGCTTTTAATTTCGTCGATTCCCCGATTTGAGGCTGCGTCCATTTCAACAACATCGGTAAAAGATGAGCGAACAATTGATAAACAGTTTTTACATTTATTGCATGGCTCAAAATTATTATTTTTTTCTGAATATTTATTATCTAGACAGTTTAAAGATTTTGCAATAATTCTTGCGGTCGATGTCTTCCCTGTCCCTTTTTGGCCGACGAGAAGGATGGCATGAGGAATAGACGCTCCTTCAAGAATTTTTTTTAATATATCTTTAACTCTTGAATTATCTATTTCTTCGATTGTTTTGGGGCGATACTTTAGGTAAAACATATCTTTGATTAAAAATGTCAAATGACAAAATTCAAATAACAATTGAACATCAAATAACAAATATTAAATGTTTTAAATATTTGTGATTTATTATTTGTAATTCAATTGTGGATTTGACATTGGTTATTTATGATTTACTTCAGTAGGTTCTCTATTCCATGTTTAATTAGTGATAATAGTGTTTCGTCAACTTTACGGTTACGCTCGGCAGCCAAAAGAACTGCTTGTGGATAACAGATGATGACCTCTCCAAGTAATTTTTCGCCATCGAGGACATCATTTCTGTATGAAAAAGATAAAACCGGCAAAGCAATATTTTCTTTTTTATAAAGAAGGGCAAGCGATTTCATCTTTGTCTTACCCACAAAAACAAGATTTAAAATCTTCTCAGGAGCGACATCCGCTTTTGATAATAAATCTTGAGTTTTAGACTTCAAAATAGAGCGATTGATACGATAGCGAGAGGAGCAAACCAAATTGATCATATTCGTCTTGTTCGGAATTTTTTATATCGATTTTTTATTTTTTCTTTCTCTTCCTCCTTGCGGACGAGTGAAGGCTTTCGATAAAACATCTTTTTTCTCAAGGTTGTGACAATGTCTTCCTCAATAAATGCCTTTGTAAATTTACGGAAAAAACTATCTTTTGATTCACCCTTTCGTTTTGTAATAACAACCATAATATATTTGACGCCTCCTCTCTAATGAGATACGAATGATTTGTATTTAGTAATACGAATGACACGAATATGCGAATAAATGTCTTCAAACAAAAAAACATAATCCGCAGTATTATCAATCACTCATACAACTCGTATTTTAATTGTATTAAATGCTTTTAATAATTTCAATGAGTTTGCTTATTGGTAATGATGAGGGAATAAAATGTGGATTTCTTGATGAAGAATTTAGAAGCATATTTCCGGAAACGTGCAAAAACCAGGTGGCGCCTTTATCAACTTTCAGGATTTTTAAATATAATGGCTTTAAATCTAATTGCTTATCAGGGAGAGTCTTAATGCGGACGAATCCGCGATCGGGGTCTTTTTTGACCACCAATTTGAAGCCCTGCTTTAATGCCAGTTTCATAGTTTCCTCATTTTTTGATGAAAGCGCGATTGATTTACCGTAAACGGAATTAAATACAAAGCCGAGTTTTATATCTGACTCTGCGCCAACTTTTTTAATAAATATATTGAATAAGGCATCCAAA